>JANPKZ010000389.1:0-5152 GCA_031426295.1 Saprospiraceae bacterium | reverse complement strand
AGCAGGCTACCTGTGTTCGAAGAACAACTTGATAATATCAAAGGGATCTTGTATGTGAAAGACCTGATCGGTTATCTTGACCAGGAAGAAACACCACATGAGTGGCCTGAATTGATCAGGACAGAAGTACTATACGTTCCTGAGGCACGAAAGATTAATGAGCTGTTGAAAGATTTTCAGCGTGAGCATCTTCACATGGCAATTGTCGTGGATGAATACGGAGGTACGTCAGGTCTTGTTACCATGGAAGATGTAATTGAAGAAGTGATAGGTGACATCAAAGATGAATTTGATGAAGACCAGGAACTGGAATACAGACGACTGAGTGCGACGGAGTTTATTTTTGAAGGCAAAACAATGCTGATCGATGTGTGTCGCCTGATGGATGTTGATAAGGCAAGCTTTGAAGCAGTTCAGGGACATTCCGATTCACTGGCGGGTTTGATCCTGGATCTCAATGGCAAGATGCCGGTGATCGGTCAGAAAATATCTTTGCCACCATTTGCATTTACCGTACTGGCTGTTTCACCGAAACGAATTGAGCGCATCAAAGTACAGATAGATACCTAATGAAATATATTGTCTTTTTATTCGTCTTCGTCATCTGTTTGTTTTCCTGCAAAGAACAACATACAGCTCCCAGGCCACGTGCATATCCACGAATAGAATTTCCCGATCGAAAATATATGTCATTTGATACGGGTTCATGTCCGATCAGTTTTGAATATCCATCATTTGCAGATGTCATCCGGAAGGACCAGCCTTGTTGGTTTGATCTCGATATGAAACCTTTTAATGCAAGACTTCATTGCAGTTACATTTCTATAGATAACAGGGCAGACTTCGATGACCTCGTGCGTGATGCATTCGTCATTGCTGATAAGATCAATGAGCGATCAAATTATATGGAACAGGCTCTCATCGGAAATGAACATGGCGTCAATGGCCTGATGTTTTCATGGACAGGTCCTGCAGCATCACCCGTGCATTTTTTCCTTACGGATACAACTACACATTTTTTTACAGCAGCCTTATATTTTAATTCTTCTGTGAAGCCGGATAGCCTTGCACCCATTACTGAATTTATACGTGATGATATTAATCACATGATTTCTTCATTTCAGTGGAAGGATAAATAAAAAACGCCTGTCTTTCTTTTAAGACAGGCGCATCAAAACAAAACGAAAAACCAACTATATCTTTAAGATGAGATCCTCATCTGTTATAATCCTTTCTTTAAACGAACAGGTACATCAACATATTTACCAGTTCTGTAAACCTTCAGTTGAATTGAGTCACCAACTTTCGCGAGATCAATTTTATTCTTCAGGTCATCGAAGGTTTTTACTTTTTTGCCATCAATCTCCACGATCACATCATTAGGAAGGATACCTGCATATTGAGCGGCACTTCCTTCTCCTACTGCATCTACTAACAAACCTTCAGTGATTTCAATTCCGAGCTCTTTAGCTACGTCTTCATCTAATACAAACACTTCAACCCCCAAAGATGTTCGCTCAATGTCCCCTCCTTTTTTAATTATATCATTTGCTATACTAACAGCAAGATTGATGGGAACCGCGAAGGAGTACCCAGCGTAACTTCCTGTTTGAGAAGCAATTGCGGTATTAATTCCCAGTAATTTTCCGCTTGCATCCACTAAAGCACCACCACTGTTTCCCGGATTTATAGCCGCATCGGTCTGAATAAATTGTTCAATCGTCTTGGAACCCTGGATAATATTCAGGTCCCTGCCTTTGGCGCTGATAATGCCTGCAGTGACCGTGGATGTTAGGTATTCGAAGGGATTACCTACTGCCAGGACCCATTCACCTACGCGTGCTTTGTCAGAATCAGCATATTCCAGCGTTGACAAATTATTTGCATTTATTTTAACAACAGCAATGTCAGTGCTGGGATCCCTGCCGATAATTTTGCCTTCATATTCCTTCCCATCATTCAACTTGATAGTTATTTCATCGGCGAAATCAACCACGTGATTGTTGGTAATAATGTAGCCATCTTTCGAAATAATAACTCCCGAACCCGCTCCCTTACGGATTTGAGGTCCAAATCCATATCCATACCCATCATAAGGCAATCCAAACTGCTCAAATAGTTGCTGCATGGGGTCTCTCTGGCGACGATTGTTTTGTGCAGTCTCCGCACTTTCAGATGCTTCAATCAGAACGACAGCTTTCTGAGCTATCTCAGCAGCAGCAGCGAAATCGGGGCCGGTAACAGGTCCAGATGAATATGTAGATGCCTGGTGGAGATTATCGAATGATAATGTGCCATGGGGCATCAATTTCAGTGCACCAAAGCAAATCAAACCACCAAAAAATCCAGCGAGGATAAAGGATAAGAATGTTTTCATTTTTATGGTCAGGTTAGATTGTTTTTCAGTCTTTGTAGGGATTTAAACGAGCCCCGATTGCCGTTGTTTTATCCGAAATTTTCGTTTAACAATAGTTTAACAGGACAAGTCTAACATCCTATATACGAGGCTAAATGATTTGTGGATTGATCGTGGAAAAAGTTGTCCAGCAGGGAAGCGACGCCACCCGGTATTGCCATGAATTTATTTTCTTTTTTGCATCCAGGCTCTTATCGATTCCGTGATGGGTCCTGAGAAATAAATTGAAGTCCTCTTTCCATTCGCTGGTGGCCCCTTCAAGTACTAATCTGCATAGCAGGATGTTCCATTGTGCTTCAAAATAGTGAGGATTCTCAGGTTGTGCTGTGAATGGAATAAACTGTTGCCATGCATTTTTAAAATCTTTCTTTGAATATGTATCCAACGCAATCTGCCAATAGAGATCATCCGTGGTTAGTTGGTGACGCTGATCGGATTGTATTCTTACTCCGCTAGCATATGTTAAAGCAATTGCAGTTGCACTCCAGTGAGAATGTATCCACAAAAAACAAAAGAAGCTGCAGACCAAAATAAATGTAAGTGTGATCAACCATTTTTTTCTCACTAGCCGATCTCTATCCATGCGCTGATCGTACGCCACTAATTTTTGCCGAAGCTCCTGGTAATGGATGTGCTCAAGAAATTGATGTGCCTTTCCTGTTTCTGCAACTGATTTTGCAAACATTGGATTTGCCACCATTCGTTGCTCAAAAACTATTCTTTCTGCTTTAGGCATGCGATTGCTCAGGTATTCAGCAATCAGGTCATCCAGGTTTTCGTCATCCATAAGATTTGCAGCATTAGTGATTCATACAGCGTATCATACCTATATGTATTCAGAGATCAAAAACGTTACTGTATTTGAGCATTTTTTTTACTTTTTTAAAACATTCATATTTTATTTTCCTCGCCATGATAGGACCTGTGAGGTGAAGCCGTTCCGCAATCTCTTCCATCGTATAATGCTGGATCCACAACAGGAGTATATCCCTGCATTTATGGCCCAGGCGATTAAAAAGCTTTTCAGCTTCCCTGAACTCTTCCCGGATTAAAAGCTGCCTCTCGGGTGTATCATGGTCTACTTCATAAAATTCTTCCTCATCCTGCACAAGGATCACCCTGCTGTCTTTTTTATGTTGATTGAGCCACATGTTTTTTGCAATGCCAAACCAATAGGTGGTGATATGACCATCGAACTCAACATCATGCCTGATCTTATAGATCATGAGTAAAAAGGAATCATGGACGAGGTCCACAGCATCCGTGCGGGCCGATCTGTTGTGTTTGATCCAATTCTGAATCCAGATCTTGACTACAGCATGATGTGTAGCATAGATTTGCATGACGGCAGCGTCCCCGGCAGAGCCACCAGCTCTGACAGCACAGATCAATGCTTCATCGGTATATACAGGACGTGCTTTCAACTGGTCCGTATTTGTTTTCAACAATTGCTTTTCCTGGTTGTGAAACCTCCGTCAGATTTCACGGAAAAGCGTCTATACAAGTATACACAATTTTTCGCTTGCGTTTGTCAACAGGTAATTATTATTTTTTAAAAATAATCGACGAAAAGCGTAACGTTTTGGTCCGCTAAATACATATAGATATGTAAGAGGAAGCAGGACGAAGAGCCAGGTGCGAAAGATCATCATAGGATCATCCGGGCATTGTTAGGAATGCGTACTCTCTTTGCCAGTTGATTCCAATGCCGGATGCATTGCACCCAAAAAAGACATCCGGCATATTTTTCTTTTAATCATGCTGCGACAATGGATCCGAAATATGATGGGGTTGGTGTATCCGCCTCTCTGCGCCAGTTGTGGTGTACAGCGACCATTGGACAATCACATCTTCTGCCTGGATTGTCTCAATGAGTTGCCTGAGACCGGATATCATATGTACGCTCACAATCCATTTGTGGGCCATTTCAAGGGCCGCATCGGGGTGAAGGCCGGTGCGGCATTTTTATTTTTTTCCCGTGGCGGTGGCACACAACGATTGCTTCATCAAATCAAATACAATAACCAGGCAGATCTCATCGTCACCATCGGTCGTTGGTATGGAAAGCAACTTTTAAAATCGGAATTGTGGAATGATATCGAGGTCATCGTACCCGTGCCGCTGCACTGGAAAAAACAACGCAAGAGAGGTTATAATCAAAGCGCGATGTTCGCAGAAGGTATTGCAGAAGTGATGGGCATATCCTGTCAGAAGAATGCACTAAAAAGAATCACTCACAATAAAAGTCTCACCGGTATGAAACGATTTCAACGTGTAGAAACGATCGGCTCATCATATGTGCTGGGGAATATTCGCGCAATCAAAAACAAGCATATACTCCTGGTAGATGATGTACTCACTACTGGCTCCACATTGGAAGCATGTGCCCTATCACTCATGGAAGCACCGGTAGCATCAGTTAGTATGGTGACGATCGCATGCGGAGAGATTTAGCGGGGAGCGGGGAGCTAGAGGCGGGAAGCATTTTAGCCCTGAAGGGGCGTAGGATTTTAGGATAGGGTGATAGCCCTATGGAATGATGAACAAGGAACAAGGAGTGTTGATTTTTGAAGTTTTGAATTTTTCAGCCCTGATGGGGCGCAGGATTTTAGGATAGGGTGAAAGCCCTATGGAATGATGAACAAGGAACAAGGAGTGTTGATTTTTGAAGTTTTGAATTTTTCAGCGCTGAAGGGGCGCAGGATTTTAGGATAGGGTGAAAGCCCTATCGTCAGA
>JANPKZ010000388.1:0-3674 GCA_031426295.1 Saprospiraceae bacterium | reverse complement strand
TGCTAACGAGTATACAGCTACTAAGAAGATGATCATCATCGAATAGTAACTCTCGGAAGTACCGGGTTTATAGAGATATAAATCGGTTTTTGGGATGGCCTCTCTCCATTTAGTTGGAGGGAGGCTTTTCTCTTTTATGTCAACATCGTTGGTAACTATTCTGACCAAAAGCAGAGTTGGCCGATCTGAAATAATACATTACGTTTAAACTGCTTTCATATTTGACTATAAATCAGTGATTGATTCATATAAAATAAACTTAATTAAAGGATTGATAACAAATTAAATAATTATTATATCTGTAAACCTACTCAAACACATAGGTATAGAAATTATAGTAATTATTAATGTAATAATTACCAACTTATAGGTATAAGGTCTGAAAACGCATGATATATCTTTGTCTATTATCGAAATGCTGAGGTATGCTCTTTGGCATTATTTTGGCTATAATAATAGGACTTAGGGTAAAATTTTAAATTAGTTACCTGAAGCCAGCCTGATAGAATGAAGAACTGATTGTTACCTCCCGGTAGCAGATCAATTTTCACATACTTTTATTATGTTGTCTTTAGGTTTACTTTTTCAATCACCCTGGTTGGATGACTTTCGAATGTATTCAATGTAAACCGATAAATTTTAAAACGTAATCTCATGAAAAGTACAAGTCTTCGTTTACCTACCTTTTGGGTAAAAGTGATCCCTGTAGTACTTATGTTTTTCTGCATAGGACTCTCGAGCACTCAAGCTCAATCGTATAAGCCGTTTAATGAGGCTTATGAATCTGTAGACAATGCAATTGAGGCTGCTAACCACCAAATTAACAAAGGTGGTGCTCAGATAAACTCAACCAAAATGTCTACTACACAATTAGCCGACAATCAGCTAAAAAGTTTTGAAGTGTATTATTTCCAGTCTTTTTTAGTACATGCTAAAAAAACTGGTGATGTTGCTCTTGCATTAGCAGCGCTTGACCAGGAGTATAATGCACAAGGACAACCTCAGGGGCGCATCAATAACGTAGGTGCTGCCAGAGTAGATCTCCTAGAACTGATAACGCTCTAATGAGAGACTAAATCAGAAAACCAATCTTGAATTATAAACCTAATGGTAATCTCATGAAAAAGAAAAATTTTACTTTTATATCCAACAGATTAGGCCGGAATCTCGGACTAATTTGTCTATTGCTGTTGGGCAGCATCACCTCAACCCTGGCATCATTTAATGCCAATGTGAGCAGCCCCTCAACGCAATATGCAATTGGTAGTAATACCATCACATTTAATGTGCAGGTTATTACTGATGGTACGGCTGAATACGTTGACCGCGTAAATATTATGTTTCCTGCTGGCATAACTATTGTGTCTGCTACGCCAAATACACCATTCAACTTTTGTGGTGGTGGACAAGGAAATCAATGTATAGTTGGTCAAACGGTTGGCTGGACTACTCCGCCTACTCCATGTACTGGCGCGGTAGCGGCGGGTACAGGTTGTGGTGCTTATGACGCTGGCACATATCCTTTTATCGTAACTTTTACTGTACCTGTAGGTTTTACAGGTCCATTAGTGGTTAACGTTCAAACTACAGGTGACGGATGGCCTCCGCCAACATCTTCATTTGAAGTTGAAAATGATGCTGTGACATTTGCAGCTCCACCACCACCATGTGTCGTGAATTGTCCGGATGATATTTTTATCAATCTGGGTCCAGGTGAATGTGAAGCCATAGTAAGTTATGCGATCACTACTTCAGGAGGTTGCGAAACAATCGCTTTCCCAGGATTTAATCCTGCTAATGAATGGTCTTTTGTAAATACTCCAGCTGGCGTTAATGGACAATTAATCGGCGCTGGTTTACCCAATACTGCTACAATTCAGAGTGGTAACTCATTCGTCGCTGGAACCTCTATTTATCAGAGAACCTTTACCGATGGTGGTCAGGTTACTTTCAATTGGTCATACACCACAGTCGACGGACCTTTCTGGGATCGTGCAGGTTATGTATTGAATGGAACTTTTGTTGAACTCAGTAATCCTTTTGGTGCATTTGCACAAAACGGTACTGGAAACGTGACCATTAATGATGGCGATACATTTGGAGTTGGAGCTAACACCATTGATGGTTTTGCTGGTCCTGCCACGGTAACGTACACAAACTTCGTAGTTGAAACTGGTGTAATTGATACCTCTCTTACCGGTCCTGCAAGCGGATCTTCACTAGCACCTGGTGTCTACACTGTAGAGGCTTGCGCTGTTGATGCATTTACGCAACTTGAAACTTGTTGTGAATTTACAATTAACATTTTCGAATTTGCAAATGCCACAACAACACTGGCATGTAATGACAACGTACAGGTTTCTGTCAATGAAGATTGTGAAGCCTTTGTAGGCACTGACATGATCCTTGAAGGTGGACCTTATAGCTGCTATGATGATTATATCGTAGCTGTACAAGGCTTTGGTTCAGGTAGTGGTGGTGTATTGATCAACAGCTCTGCTATTGGTCAGACATTAACTGTAACAATCACTGATCCTACAACTGGTAACAGCTGCTGGGGTACTATCAGTGTGGAAGACAAACTTCCTCCTGAAATCGAATGTCGCGATATCACAGTGCTTTGTGGAGAAGAAATTCCAGAAGTTCCTGCTCCTGCAATCAATGGATACCAGACAATTTTATATTCAGGTTTGAATGATCTGCTCGAATTCCCAGCAGTACTTGATTATGACTTTGATTTCTCATACCTCCCAAGCACTCCGGTACTTGACGCGGATGTACGTATCCAAATCGATGATCACACATTCCTTCCTGATGTAAAAATGGATCTGGTAACACCTACAGGTGCATTGATCAGGTTCTTTGACCTTACAGGTTGTACAGGACAGGAGTGGCCGATCAATTGTACGTTCGATGACGAAGGTGGTGTCATTACTCTTTGTATAGATTTGGATGGTACTGCAGCTACACGTCTTCAGCCATTACTTTTCCCTGGTGTTTCCGGCCCTGCTCTTTTAGATGCTGATGGCGTTGATGCAAGTGGAATATGGACTGTTCGAATAGCAGACGTCGCTGCTGCTGATGATGGTCACGTACGTGAAGTAGGTCTTTCATTGTTAGTAGATCTTCCACAGGTTGATCCTACTGACAATTGCGGTGAAGTTGACGTTACATTTACAGATGATGTATCAGGTGATCCTTGCGAAGGATTATTGATCGTACGTCATTATGTTGCTACTGACGAAAGTGGTAACACGGCAGCATGCGATCAGAATATTACTGTACTTCCATTAGTATTGGATAGCGTTGATTGTCCTGCAGCATTTGTAGGTTCATGCGGTGATGATATCTCTCCTGAAAATACAGGCTGGCCAAATGTAAATGGCAATCCAATCACAGATGACAATAACATCTGTAACATATTTGTAGGTTACTGGGATAAAGAATTGAACGATTGTGGTGAAGGAACGAAAATCGTTCGTACCTGGACAATTCTTGACTGGTGTACACAAACGACACTTGAGTGCGTACAGGTTATCAAACTGACTGACGACGAAGCTCCAATCCTGACTTGCCCATCAAATATCACTGTGGGTACTGACTTCTGGTATTGCTACGCGAACGTTAGCGTTCCACGTCCAACAGTTTTCGATGAGTGCGGATCTTCATTCGTA
>JANPKZ010000387.1:0-9150 GCA_031426295.1 Saprospiraceae bacterium | reverse complement strand
GTTGGAACACCACCCGGACAATCGCAACCGTTTTCTCCATCCTGTTCGTCCTGATTGTAAGTGTACATTAAGCTCCTGGATGTATCACAGCCAATAAAGTCATCCGCAGAACATCCGATATCGGGGTCAATCCACATACCGAAGAATGTGCTATCAATAGAAAGTACAGCCCGGTTGATCAGCTTATACCTGTAGAAGGTCATGTTATTGATCTGATCATTAGTAGCGTATGCAAATGCCTGGACCTGTACTTCCATACGGATCTCAGTCTGGTTTGTATTTGTGTGGCTGTTACCAGCATCATTGTATACCCAGAATACAATCTCATCCGGAAAATTACTTTCCTTGGGGCAACCTCTTACTTCAATGGCAGGATAGTCACCATCACATGGATCATACCGCTCATCTCCATTAGCATCAAAATAGGCTCCCAGTCCCTGATTATCGTTGGGAAGATCGAAAGAATAATATTTGCTCCAGTGTGGGTTACCACGAGCAGGATATCTTTTTAACTCGTCTGACACCAGTTCGCAGTCAAATGGAATACCTGCACTTTCTGCCGCCAAAAATGCTGCGATATGGTCCGAGATGGTTGCTCCTTTTACAATAAAGAATCTATCCCAGTTAAGACAGGTATCAGCACCGGTAGTACCAACTGAACTCAGTGGGCCAGGCCAGTAATCGTTGTGGGTAGGGTCCCTGTATGTTTGTGCTGCCATCTTCAGGTTCATGGCATCATCAAAACCTCCAAGCCACACTGCACCTGCAAACAATGACGAAACACCGGGTACGCCTAAAGCCGGATCAACCGCGGGGACAATATATTGACCGTTGGAAAGATCCCACCACATGTCACCTCCATTCAGCAGACGGGCACGTACGTTATTGATCGCAAGATCGTATGACATGGTTGCAGGTGCACAATCAGAACGGTAATTAATTTGTCCATTACCAGAACCCGACGGTTTTTGTGTTCTGGGAGCATTCCATGCATGTGCGTGGATGGTCGTAAAAATGATCAGTCCAGCTAAAATGAGCCTTACATTATTTTTCATATACTCGTAACTATAAGTAAATAGGATCGTAATTAAAATTGCAACGTTGCTCCGAGATAAATTCTCCGCGGTTGCGTAAAGAAATTAGGGTTTAGTAAACCCCATTGATACGACAGAAGGTAATTGGGAATATCATCACCACGACCTGAATCATCAAGTGTCTGAATTGAACTTTGACCCAATGGAGTTACCAGATATCCATCATCGTATGGCGAGCCTGATGCCTTATATACATCAATAATATTTTTGGCGTCCAACAGATTTTCGACGCGGACATACACATTTGCAAACAATGCATTAGTACTTTCAGCACCTCCTATCTTAAATGATTTATCCACTCTCATATCTATGGTGAAGTTCCATGGAAGACGTGCACCATTGATTGAACCTCCAATACCTGTGGCGCCATAACGGTCGGGTCTTTGCCTTGCAGTATAAGGTCTTCCGGAGGCTGCATTTGCCTGCAGACTGATACCTGCTTCAGAAAATACGTCTTTACCAAACCATCTTGGGCCATTGTATTGAGAGCCACTGCCATACCGAAAATCCATATTGGTAGACAAGCGATGTCTTTCATCAAAACCTAATGCAGACAGACTTCGAATATTACCACGTGAATTAACTTCAAGATCTTTTTGTGATTCTGCATCAGAACCTGTACCATCTGCAAACTGCAATGTGTAGGCAGCAGTCATTTCCAGGTTAGCCGTTCGACGCAAATCGTACGCAAATGAGAATCCTTTCACTGTGCCAAAATCCTGATTTCCAAAACTACTGTAACTATTTCCTGGAACACCGGGCACAAACAAAAATGTCTGTGACTGGATCATGTCCCTGAGCTCTTTGTAATAAGCGCTCAGAGTAATGGCACTGGAGTTCGTAATTTTTTGCTTGAACCCGACTTCGAAATCGGTAGTCCGTTCGGGCTTTAGATTTGGATTATTTTCTGGTGGACCATCAGACCAATAATAATAGTCAAGTGCTGAAGCTATCGTATTGGAAGGTGGACGCTGAACGAGGATATCATAGTGGACAAAGAAGTTAGCAGCATCAGATATCGGAAAAGAAAATGCAAGACGAGGCATCCAGTTGACCTGTGGTTTGTAATCTTCAAAGGATAGTGAAGGATCAAACTGACGGCTGCGAATGTTACGTTTTGCAATATCCTGCTCTACGTAGTATGGATTTGGAATTTCATTTCCTAGAATTTCTGAACCATCATTAACTGGTGTGCCTTCTGAAGTGAACCACTGGTCACCATCGCGGAACGCACGAACTTCTTTAGATCCATCAGATACAACATATACTTTCCAGTCATCCTGGACAGCTGCTGGTCTTGGGTCAGTTTCGGGAAGACCATAAAAATCATCTGCAGTGATGATCTGGTAAAGTGAATATGGATCTTTCAACACTTTCGTATTAGCATCGTATCTGTCAACACGCAGACCTAAACGGAAAATGATGTCTTTGAATGTAAACTTGTCCTGGATATAAGCCGCGTTATAAATAGGTTTATTACCCGCAACAGGTAAAGTACGTCTACCCGAACCGTCATCTGCAACTGCTGTAAAGAAGTCATCGAATGTGGTACTAAAGGGGAGTTTCTCTCCGGTATAATCATACCCATAATAGGTGATTTGTTTGTCATCGGTCAATTCACTGGCTGCGAACATATCGAGACTTAAATCATTGGGATCGAGTCCGTCAGTATTAAAATAGTCATTTATAGAAGCGCCTGTAAGCTGACGAACTGCACGATAGAATAACAGGTCGGGTTGATCCTGAACCAGTGTTTGAAATCTGGGAATAGGGAATGCACCTGCTACTCCATCTACGATAACATTCAAAGTATCCGTTCCGATGATCCGGGTACTATCCAAACCGATAATATGTTTTGTATTAGCAGCCAGACGCATGGTATTCCAGAGATCACGGGGATTTAATGCAAATCTTCTGTCATGACGTTGCTCATAGAGGATTCCCAATTGAATGCTATGACGACCTTTTTCTGAACCACCGGGAACAAAGTCAAATGAAGCACTGAGGCTACCATTATGAATATCATTTTCACGCTTATCAAAACGATTATAGATACCACCCGTTGAAGTATGCACTCCCCCGTAGATACGATCTACAGCGTTTGATAAAAAGCCATTGTACGCATAATAATCTCTAAAGTCAAAGACACCGGAAATATCCTGGTTGTAATTGTTCAGTAGTACATTAATGGTTGAGGATGGCGTGTATCCTTCGTCAGTAAAGGTTTCAGCATATCCAAAATGCTGACCATATAAGGCAGTACCTGGTAATGGAACTGCAAATGGACTTGACGTATCCTGAGCAATGCCGTTTACACTTTGCCAGGTCACATCAAAATCGCCTACATAACCATACTCAAAAAGATTATCTCTGAATCGCGAATCACCTTCCTCATAAAATTCCTTTTCAAAACCATACTGAAGGGTATAGGAAATATTTCGGATCAGTGATGTTGTGGTAGTAGACCCAGCGTCGGCTGGCGTGTTACCGATGCGATGGCGAAAACGAGCGTTCAATAAATAGCCATTACGTTCAGTGTATGGATTGTTCTGCCAGTTAAGTAAGTTCCAGGCCCTGCTGGGAGAAAAATTACGATCGATATCGTAATAGCTGCCACCTAACGTAAAGTCAATATCGTTACTAACCCTGAAATCGAGTTTTCCTGTTAAATCCAAACGTTCATCTCCGGCGTTTGGTCGGGCTTTTAATAACTTGACATCATCCGCAGTCAGTCTTTCAGCAAGCAATAATGGTGTTCCGTTTTCATCCACCAGGGGTTCTGAAGATATACGGGCAATTGCTTCTTCTGTTGCTCTGTATGCACCAAAGGCCTGGGGATCATCGTCATCACGTTTGCGGTATTGGCCTGACAGACGGAAGCCAAGAATTGTTTGGTTGGTTGTTTTATTCTTAAGAATGGGTCCACTGAGATTTCCACTAAGCAGGTTGTAACCATATGCGTCAGTTAATTCAGAGGATTCTAATTCCAGTGAGCCTGAGAGTTTGGATGAAGGACCTTTGGAGGTTAACGATACAAGACCTCCCGTAACGTCTCCGTAGCGGGCTTCCATACCCCCTGTAATAACCTGTAGTTGTTCAATTTCTGTCTGTGGTATCAGACCCTGGTTCACAACACGTACACCATCGAGGTAATAATTGGTGGCGTTAGATCTTGAACCCCGAATATTAATGGCTCCACCATCAATACTGGAAAGTCCTGCAGTTGTTGCAGCGATAGCATTTATTGATTTTACCGGCAAGTTTCGGATCTGCTCTGCGGTCTTGATTCCTCCCTGGGTTGTATTGTCAAATTCAATCAGCGGTACTTTATACGCTACTACTACGGCTTCACCCAGCTGGATACCGCCATCCATCTTGAAGTCCAGCTTATTGGACTTGCCGCCCAGAACAACTACGCCTGTAATGGTTTGTTCCGGATAGCCTGTATAAACTACCTTAACATCATAGGTGCCCGGGTCAATATTTGAAAACACATAGTTTCCATCTACATCGGACTGAGTACCTGTCTCCTGAACCCCGTTCTGAAACAGGATTACATTGGCAAATAAGAGCGGTTCTCCGGTGGTTGCATCCGTCAGTTTTCCCTCCAGGGATGTTTGACTCCAGGCTGTGAGCCCAAATGCAGAAATAATACAGATAGTGAGTAATCGTCTTATCATAAAAACGTCTTTTAACTAACTTAAGATTAGATGCGGAGCTTAAATATGCCCACAATGTTACTAAATTATTACGAGTAGCTCGTTCAGAACGCTGTGTAAGTAAAAGAATTGACACTATTCGTCGAATAGCCACCTATTTTACTGGTAACCAATGGAATAAATGCCGTATATAAGACAAATGCAGGTGAGGTAACCCATGGAATCCACGTGTTTGAAACCTATCCGACATATGCCTGAATCGATGTCAGAACTATTCCTGACTGATAGCTTTATCCTTACACATTACGGCTGGATATAATGTGCGAAACGCTGCCGGCATTTATTTTTTTTATTCAAATAAATACATGTTCCGGTTTCGCTCGATCTCACGGAAAAACGGATCTGTCAGGTCATCAATAAACTGGATGGCCTCACCGGTGCTCTTCATCTCCGGTCCTAATCGCTTATCCACGTTGGGGAATTTGTCAAATGAAAACACAGGCACCTTGATCGCATACCCTTTCAGCTTTTTCTCAAATGTGAAATCCTTAAGCTTATGAGTTCCCAACATCACTTTCGTAGCGATATTGAGATATGGGATCTGATATGCTTTGGCAATAAAAGGTGTTGTCCGTGAAGCACGGGGATTGGCTTCTATCACGTATACCTTTTCCTTAACCTCTCCTTTGGCGGGTTTTATCGCAAACTGGATATTGATCAGTCCTTTAATATTAATCGCAAAAGCAATTTTGCGTGCATATTCTACCATCTGATCGATGGCATCCTGTGTCAGGCTATAAGGTGGGAGAAGTGCGTTGCTATCCCCGCTATGGACACCTGCAGGCTCCACGTGTTCCATGATCCCCATGATATGTACATCTTCCCCATCACAGATCGCATCGATCTCTGCTTCACGTGCACGTTCGAGAAATTGATCAATAAGCACTTTGTTGTCCGGCATATGTTTGAAGATGCTCAATACCTGGCGCTCGAGGTCATGATCATTGATGACAATCTTCATTCGCTGACCACCTAATACATACGATGGACGCACTAAAACAGGGTAACCAACTTTTTGTGCGATACGAACAGCTGCATCAACATCATGGGCAACCCCATATTCCGGGTATGGAATGCCTAATTCTTTAAGTTTATCTGAAAACCTTCCCCGGTCTTCAGCAATATCCATATTCGGGAAGTCCGTACCAATAATTTTGATGCCATGTTTGTGAAACTCTTCTGCCAACTTCAAGGCAGTCTGGCCACCAAGCTGAACGATTACACCTTCCGGCTTTTCAAGTTCGATGATCTCGCGAATATGTTCCCAGTAGACGGGCTCGAAATAAAGTTTATCGGCTACATCAAAATCTGTGGATACTGTTTCCGGATTACAATTGATCATGATCGCTTCGTAACCCACTTCTTTGATGGCGAGTACCCCATGCACACAACAGTAATCAAACTCGATGCCCTGGCCGATCCGGTTAGGACCTGATCCCAGAACGACGATCTTTTTCCTATCTGACGGAATACTTTCATTCTCCTGATCAAAGCAGCTGTAGAAGTATGGTGTCTTTGCTTCGAATTCTGCGGCGCATGTATCCACCATTTTATAAGTTCGTTTGATGCCGAGCTTATATCGTTGTCGCGTTACCTCATGTTCATGTATGCGTAACAACCAGGCGATCTGCGCATCCGAATACCCCATCTCTTTGATCTCCCTGAAAAAATCAGCAGGGATATCTTCCGCTACATTAAATAGCTGGAGACGCTCCTCTGCCTTGACCAGGTTTTTGATCTGTTTGATAAACCATGGATCAATCAACGTGAGCTTATGGACGCTACGTTCTGATACACCCAGGCGCAATGCATCCTTCAACCTGAAGATCCTGTCATCGCCTACTATTTCCAGGCGCTCCATGATATCGGTGGTGCGGATCCATTCTTTCATATCGGCACCAAGACCTGTGCGGTTATTTTCAAGGGACTGACATGCTTTCTGTAATGCTTCTGGAAATGTGCGGCCGATGGCCATTACCTCTCCGACAGATTTCATCTGCAGGCCTAATGAATTTTCAGAGCCATGGAATTTTTCAAAATTCCAGCGTGGCATTTTTACGATCACGTAATCCAGTGTGGGCTCGAAAAATGCACTGGTTGTTTTGGTGATCTGATTTTTTAATTCGTCGAGTGTATAACCGATCGCAAGTTTGGCTGCAATCTTCGCAATCGGATATCCTGTGGCTTTACTTGCCAATGCAGACGAACGACTTACGCGTGGATTGATCTCCACCACGATCAGGTCTTCTGTTTGGGGTTCTAATGCAAACTGTACATTACATCCACCTGAGAAATTACCCAGAGAGCGCATCATCAGCATAGCACCATTCCGCATCCTTTGGTAAGCACGATCGCTTAATGTCATCGCAGGGGCAACAGTGATACTATCACCTGTGTGGATCCCCATGGGATCAATATTTTCGACCGTACAAATAATGACGACATTATCATTTTGATCGCGCAATAACTCAAGCTCGAATTCTTTCCAACCGAACACTGCTTTTTCAACGAGCACTTCATGTGTTGGCGAAGCATTGAGACCGCGGCGAAGTGCTTCTTCAAATTGTTCTTCCTTCATTACGAATCCACCACCGGTACCCCCAAGCGTATAGCTGGGACGAATCACGAGTGGGAAGCCAATTTTCTGTGCACCTTCCATTCCTTCGAGGAATGAATTAGCGATGTGACTGGGCGCCACATGCATGCCGAGCTTTACAACATGATCACGGAATGCTTCACGGTTTTCAGCAAGTTCAATGGCAGCAATGTCAACACCAATGAGGCGCACATTATATTTTACCCAGACACCACGTTTATCGGCTTCGATGGCCAGGTTAAGGGCAGTCTGGCCTCCCATAGTTGCGAGCACTGCATCGATCTGGCGCTCCTCCAGGATCTTAATGATACTTTCGACTGTGAGGGGAAGCAAGTAAATATGATCAGCTGTGACCGGATCGGTCATGATCGTGGCTGGGTTGCTGTTGATGAGGCTGACCTCTATACCTTCTTCCCGCAGTGATCGGGAGGCCTGGGAACCGGCATAATCGAACTCACACGCTTGACCTATAATGATGGGTCCCGATCCGATGATCAGTACGGAACGGATACTATTATCTTTGGGCATATACCGGTTGACTTTATTTGAAATTGTAACGACCCTTGTCTGAAAAATCGGACAAAGATAGTATTTGCCAAAAAAGCGAAAGAGGAACCTTTACAGATGCTCCAAAAAGAAGTTTTAGTTACCGACTATGTCCACCCGGTCCTGCTGGAGGGTCTTCGTGATCTTGGATACACCTGGACGTATGCGCCGGAAATGAGCCGTGAGGAAATGAGCCTGCTCTTGTCCGGGTACCAGGGAGTTGTTATTAATACACGCTGTGTCATTGACCGGGCAACACTGGAAAGGGCGGTAACGCTGAAATGGATTGGGAGGTTGGGAAGTGGGCTGGATATAATCGACATGGAAGCAGCTGGTGAAAGGGGTGTTCATGTCATCAGTGCTCCCGAGGGCAATGCACAAGCTGTGGCAGAACATGCGCTTGCCATGTTACTTTGTCTTTCAAATAAGTTGATCACTGCCGACCGTAGTGTACGCGATGGGCATTGGTTGCGGGAAGAAAACCGCGGCTGGGAAATTGCAGGCAAAACGATCGGCATCATCGGGTATGGCAATAACGGCAGTGCTTTTGGGAGGATCTGGTCTGGATGGGATGTCAGGGTCCTTGCCTATGATAAATATCTTGAGCGATATGGCAGTGATAAGGTGATCGCGGTTGATCTGCCGACGTTACTGAAACAGGCGGATATCATTTCTTTCCATATCCCATTGACGGCTGAGACCAAGGGAATGATTGATGCTGGATTTATTAGGAAATGTAAACCCGGGTTTGTTCTGATCAATACGTCCCGTGGTAAGGTTGCTGATATGCAGGCTATTTTGGAGGGACTTCAATCCGGACATCTTTCAGGGGCATGTCTTGATGTGCTTCCTTTTGAGCCACCTGCATCGGGTCCTGCAGAATATGTGGGGTTTATGAATCAGCTGTATAAGATGGACAATGTGATCCTGAGTCCGCATATCGCAGGCTGGACGGTTGAGTCAAAGAGGAAGATCTCGGAGACGATTATTACGAAGCTTGGGAATTGGTTGAAACAAGGCTTAAGCATCTGATTTTCAGAAAGTTATGACAGTGTGGCATACCTAGGTCTGCCACACTGTCATAACGTTCTGAAAATCAGATGCTTAAGCCGGGTTTCAGCCCATTCCCAAGCTGCGTAATAATCGTCTCCGAGATCGTCCTCTGTGACTCAACCGTGCAGCCTGCGATATGGGG
>JANPKZ010000386.1:0-12016 GCA_031426295.1 Saprospiraceae bacterium | reverse complement strand
CAACTATCTCGGCATAAATGTGATCGGTATATCATACATCACTGTCACGGCATTTCCCCTGATCTCACCAGGCTCAAAACCCGTCCTGTCAAGTAACCTGACGGCACGCAATGCTTCATCGTTGCATCCGCCACCGATGCCTTCATGAATAAATGCATCTTCCATATTTCCGTCAGCATCGATGACAACAGTCACAAGTACAGTGCCACCGATCTTTTTTTCCTTTGCCTTTTCCGGGTACCGGATGTTCAGGGTGATTAATGTCTCCATAAGGTCACGCCCTCCGATGAGTTCCGGAGCTTTGGATAATACACCCTCAACGAACTCACCATCCTTGTAGACAAAGTAGGTCGTTTCGGATACATCTATCACGGGTTGGGTCATAATGACCTGTTCACAGGCAGGCTGGGTTGTCTGTGGAAGTTGTTGTGCTGCACTATTAAGTGCAAAAGCGAAAAGAAGGGATAGGCTCATGTTTATACTTAGTTTCATACCACAACGTTGATTAAGTCAATAGAATTGACAGGAATTGATTCATTTCTCTATTTTTAACACATGAAAAACGGGATAGTTAATTGTTGCCTAAGGCACAGAAAGATTTTCTTCTTGCTACTGCTATTTGCAATTCATTATGAAAGTGTGGCCCAGATGCAGCCTCCGGGATATGATCGCGCAAAAAAATTACAGGATGCACAAAACAAAATGCTGATCATAGACAGGGATTCACTGACATTGATCGATACTGCGATGATCTTTGATCCGACGACGTACGAAAGTGAAGTTAAGGTGATGGAACACCGCATTTCGATACGTGACTATTGTGTTACTGTATTAGGTATGCCAAATCCGGAAATTCTAATGGATGGTAATGCACATACCATCATCGACAAACGAACATACGATGAGATTACAGTCAGGCTGAAGCCAGGCGGTGGATTAGATGTTAGCAAGAAAGAATAATCTTTTCACCCTTCTTCCCTTCTTCCCTTCTTCCCTTCTTCCTTGCTCCTTTGATCCCTTAATCCTTTACCTCATGATTGAAAGTAGTACCATCAAATTTTTAAAAGACATTGATAAGAACAATAACAAAGATTGGTTCACGGCCAATAAGGCGAAGTATGAGGAAGCGCTTGAGAATATCAAAGGGTTCAAAGACGAGGTTGTAAAAGGGTTGAATAAAAAAGATGTCATTGAGGAAGGAAAGGTCTTTCGGATTTACAGGGATGTACGTTTTTCAAAAGATAAACTTCCGTATAAAAACAATTTGGGGGTACATTTTAAGCGGGAGGGAAAGGATCGGCGTGGTGGATATTACCTTCACATCGAGCCGGGAAAATCCTTTGCTGGAGGTGGTTTCTGGGAACCCGATCCTGCTGACCTGAAACGAATACGTGAAGAAATTGCGTTTGATGATAAACCCATCCGAAAGATTATTTCAAATAAAACTTTTATCAAATATTTTGGCCAATTGAATGGTGAAGAATTAAAAACTACTCCATCGGGTTTTGATCGTGATCATCCGGCAATCGATCTCATCCGCAAGAAACAATACCTGTTAGGACGAAATTTCACAGACAAGGAAGTAACGTCACCCGGGTTTCTGAAAGAGGTGGTCAGTTCTTTTGAAGCGATGCGTCCTTTCTTTGATTACATGTCGGAAGTTTTGTCGACGGATGTGAACGGACAGTTGAAGTAGAAGTACGAAGTTGGAAGTACGAAGTACAAAGTTGTTTGACACCAGATTAGGAGACGCCGGACGCCAGACTCATTACAATTATTATTTTGGATTTAAGATTTTGGATTTAAGATTTGGAATGAAAATTTGAAACTTCGTTTCAAATTTTCACAACTCACAACTCACAACTCACGATTCACGATTCACAACTCACAACTCACGATTCACGATTCACGATTCACGATTCACGCACATGCTTACACAAAAAGGAAAATACGCCATCAAAGCCCTGATCTGTCTTGCGGAAAAAAAATCGCAGGTGCGTACGCAGGATATTGCCAATGATGCCCAGATCCCGAAAAAATTTCTTGAGTCCATACTACTAGAACTGAAGAGACATGGCCTTGTGACAAGTCAGCAAGGGGCCGCGGGTGGATACTCACTTGCAAAGTCACCAAATGACATCAACCTGGCGGATCTCCACCGGATCTTCGAGGGACCGATTGCCCTCATTGCCTGTGCTGCTGACCGGTTCTATAAACCTTGCCAGGACTGCATCAGCGTGGAGACCTGTAAGCTGAGACTTGCCATGAAGCAGGTCCGTGACACGACGTTTCATGCACTGGAATCCATTACCATCCAGAAGATTATCGATGGCAAATGATTTTTTTTGGCATAATATTCTACTAATTTGGTGGAATTAATATTATAGGCCTACTTTTGCTATCCTGCGAGTCATGACCGCATCCTTACAAACGATCCACATTGTATTTTACTCAACATTCCTAATGCAAGTAGTCCCGCCTCCACATCCCTCATTCAATGAAGCACTCCGGTTCTGGCTGAAGCTGGGCTTTATCAGCTTTGGAGGACCCGTTGGCCAGGTGGCCATCATGCATGAATACCTGGTGGAGAAAAAGAAATGGATCAGTGAAAAACGATTCATGCATGCTCTCAACTATTGCATGCTGCTGCCTGGACCGGAAGCGCAACAACTGGCAACCTATACGGGCTGGCTCCTTCATGGAACCAGAGGAGGCATTGCAGCAGGCGTACTTTTCTTTTTGCCATCAGCTTTCATTCTTTGGGTTCTCAGTTTTCTCTACGTGACGTATGGACAGAATCCGGTGGCCAGTACCATTTTCGATTTTTTAAAACCAGCAGTAGTTGCCATAGTAGCCATGGCTGTTTATAAAATTGGAAAAAAATCCTTGCATACTGTATGGCATTATATGCTTGCTGCCAGTGCATTTGTGGCGATCTATTTTTTTGATATTCCATTTCCACTGATCCTCATTGTCGCTGCCTTGACGGGTGCATTGATGTTATATTTTTTTAAAGCAAAATTTTCGACGTCGGTAAAAGATAAAACTCCTTCTGATCATGAGGATGGATATCTGATCCGTGAAGATTCGGTAATCCCCAAAACCGGATTTTCAATGAGGAGAATATCTCTTCAATTACTTACCGGATTGATCCTTTGGTGCATTCCGTTTTCCATCATGTTTTTATTGTTTACAGAAGATTTTACATTTTGGCAAAACCTGATCACATTCTTTACAAAGGCTGCTGTTGTTACAGTGGGGGGCGCGTATGCAGTACTTCCATATGTGGCGCAAGTCAGTGTCGAAACTTTCGGATGGTTATCTCGTTTGGAGATGATCGATGGGTTAGCTTTGGGTGAGACGACACCCGGACCGCTGATCATGGTGCTCGCGTTTGTTGGATTTATGGCCGGGTACAATACATTCGGAGGTAGCTTGCTGGCAGCAACATTAGGTTTAGTAATAACCACATTCTATACATTTCTGCCTTCATTTATCTTCATTTTTACCGGAGCGCCGATCATTGAACGGACACATTCGAACACTTACATGAAATCGCTGTTAGGATTTATCACTGCAGCAGTGACAGGTGTGGTATTGAATCTTGCGGTATATTTTGGAATTGCTGTTATATTACCTGAACCATCGCATATCGTCTGGATCCCACTGGCCTGGATCGTGATCTCATTATTTGTACTGCATTTTTTGAAGGTACATATGATCCTCTGGCTGGGGATTAGTGTCCTCGCAGGCATTGTAAAGTACCTGGTTACATTATACATAGCTCCTTTCTGAGTAACTATTTGCAGATGGAAAAATTGAAATTTAAACACATCACGTTTGTAATCCTTGGCCTCAAGGTGCTGATTATCGCGTGGTTGCTGTGGCAATTTTTTCATTCCAAAACAAACCAGAGTTTTGTTTTTGACCAGGAATTTCTCTTATTCTGTCTCGCGGGTTTTATAGCGCAGATCATCGATGGCACATTGGGGATGGCATACGGGGTGAGTTGCACTACGTTTTTATTACATCTCGGCGTGCCACCCGCTGTTGCTTCTGCCAGTGTACATACAGCTGAAGTTTTCACAACAGGCGTATCGGGCTTATCACATCTGTACCTTGGCAATGTTGACAAAAAATTATTCATACGTCTTGCCATCCCGGGCATTATCGGGGCAGTGATAGGGGCATTTCTCCTGTCAAAAGTTCTGGATGGAAATGTCATAAAACCTTTCATTGCAGGCTACCTGCTCATCCTGGGTATACTCATCCTGATCAAAAGTATTCGCGAACCATTATTTAAGGATGAAATAAAAAATATATCACCTCTTGGATTTATCGGAGGCCTGTTGGATTCAATAGGTGGTGGTGGATGGGGGCCAATTGTCACTTCGAATATCATTCACAGAGGCAAGACACCACAGATCACGATTGGCACCGTGAATACAGCCGAATTTTTTGTAGCATTTTTTAGTACTGGTGTTTTTCTCTTTTTCCTTGGGCTTGAAGGCTGGAAAACCATACTCGGACTGATCCTGGGAGGTGTACTGGCCGCTCCGATCGGCGCTATGCTGATCAAGTTTATCAAACCCAAGACATTGATGTTTGTCGTAGGCCTGGTGGTCATCATATCTTCTTTATTTACCATCATCAGCACCTATTCCAAATAATCATTTTCCTGCATTTCACGGGCACCTTTTAAAAGCCCTATCTTCGTCATCCTTCAACACCATACCTGATCAAAACTTAATCATGCCACGAGCTGATTTCCATATACCTGTTACAGTTCCGGACCTGTACATTCCTTTGCCGGTAGTCGAAATATATCGCATATCATGGAATATGGAATGCAAAAAGAAGTGTTGTAAAAAATATAAGAAGCCGGGGAAAAAAAGGTGTAAAAAATGCCCTGAAAAGAACTAAAAACTAAAAGTTAAAAACTAAAAGTTGGAAATTAGAAATTGGAAAATAGAAATTTGATAGAACGCAAATTTGTTGAGACCGATTACGAGTGCGGTAAGTACGACTTATTTGTAATTGTGGAAATTGGAAAATAGAAATTGGACAGAAAGCAAATTTGTTGAGACCGTTTAAGAGTGCCGTAGGTACGACATATTTGTAATTGTCAAAGATGAATGTTCCTCACCACCTCCTCGCCACTACCGAAATTGGAAATTTTAAAAGGAAATTAGAAATTTGAAATCGGAAACTGACCCCATGACATCTAATATTCCGTTTAAGTTAAAAGACGTTTATACTCCTGAGCTGGTTAAAAGCTACGCAGCTTTAATACGGCAAATCCATCCATCATTTCCTGCTGAAGGTTTTTCAAAAAAAATATTTTCACGCAAATGGAAAGACCTGGAATTGAAAGAACGAATGCGACACATAAGTGATCAACTGAATCATCACCTGCCAGGGCCGTATAAAAAATCAGTATCCATTGTTGTAAAATCTATTGATCATCTTTTGAAATTGTATGGTGAAAAGATGGCTTTTGAATATGGGTTTGTACCTGACTTTGTTGAGCGGTTTGGCATACATGAACCCGATGTATCTATTCCTGCATTGGAAAAAATTACACAATGGACCAGTGCTGAATTTGCCATTCGACCCTTCATTTTGAAATATCCTGATCGTATGTACGAGCAGATGCTTACCTGGGCAGATCATAAAAGTCCCAATGTGCGCAGGCTGGCGAGCGAAGGATTTCGACCCAGGCTTCCATGGGGAATGGGCATTCCCATGTTGAAAAAAGATCCCTCCCCGATCCTGTCGGTTCTTGAAAAATTAAAACAGGATCCATCAGAAACGGTACGGAGATCTGTAGCTAATAACCTGAATGATATTTCCAAGGATCATCCTGAAATGTTCCTTGAAATCATAATCCGTTGGCAGGGAAAAAATTCTGAAACAGACTGGGTCATCCGGCATGCCAGCAGAGGATTGTTAAAGCGTGGCCATGCAACTGTTTTGAGTTTGTTTGGCTTTGACCAACATCAGTCAACACTCAATATTGATCATTTTACATTTTCAAAAAAAGTAACCCGGGAAAGTAAACTTGAATTTTCATTTCGCATTTCTAATACCTCAAATAAACCAGTCAACGCACGTATTGAATACGCCATCGATTATATCACCTCAACCGGAAAAAATTCCAGGAAAGTTTTTCAAATACGAGAAAAAGAGTTAGTGCCAAACTCACAAGAAATGATCAGCAGGTTCCAGCGGTTTATTGATCTGACCACGCGCAAACATTATGCAGGAAAACATCGTATTGCCATCCTGATCAATGGAAAAGAAATGGCTGAAGGATTTTTTATACTAAGTATATAAAATCACCACTCACTTAATTAGTCAAACTTCCGGATATCCTGCACAGCCCAACCTGCATCATAATCAGCAGCATCAATAGTCCCTCCCTCATCCGAATCATAATCCATAAAGATTTTCCACTTACCGTTTTCTTTACGGGATACTACATGAAACTGCCCGTACCCGGACACAGGCTCACCATTAGGCGGATAATAGGTGTATTTGTAAATGCCCCTCTCAGATGCTGTGATATCTGACGTGAATCGTTCAAAGAACCTGAAGTCGATCGTCGTCTTTCCCCCACGGATGGCATTACGATTAAAGCTTCTCAACACATCCAGGGAATACCCATGAAGATCAGTTGTGTGTTCACCAGTTCTGCTGGCCCTTATAAAATCCGGTGAATGGAGTGACAAATACAGATCCGCATCACCTGTCGCATACGCCAGAGAAAAAGGTTCCCATATATCTTTATTGACCTCAAGCAATCGTGTCTGGCTTGTCTTCCATTTTTGTACACCTTCCGATATTTCAGGTTCGAGATTATTGTACACTTTAACTTCCTCGAGATCATCAGAAATAGCCAACGCTTTTATTTTACCAACAGTCGCATATGCTTCTTCATAGTTTCCTTTAGCGGATTCAAACTTTGCTTTCTTCCAGAGATTCCATACATGCTCTCCACCCTTCAGACTTTCTTCGAGTTTATCTTCTGCATCCTTTGTGCGACCAAATTCATGAAGCAAGTCTGCTTCTTCTGCCTGGAAGTACCAGCGCTCTTCCGCAGCCATCGCGTTAATGAGCGTATCATAATTGAGTAAAGCAGGAGCCAATGCGTTGACATAGAATGGAACGATGACCTGCTTCTTTTCCCATGTCATGACGATGGCGCCTTCTTCAAGACTGTAATCTTCAATATGGTATCTCAACCGTTCGACAGGGACACTCAGTTCTTCAACCCGTACATCGCATCTGACCACATCATCCTGGGCTTCATACACAAAGGCACCCCACTGATCTGCATCCGCATTGAAGATCGCTGTCCAGCGACCCATTCCTTTTGGGATCAGGAAGAAAGCATACTCCCCTGCAGGCACTTTACTGCCCGCAATAATTACTTCTGTGCTGAAATTGACAACGGTTGCATGATTGGCTCCGGCCCTCCATACCTTATCATACGGAACCAGGCCTCCCCAGATAGTTCTGCCACGAACAGCAGGAGCGCTGTATTCAATGGATACCTGTGTAAGACCAACTTTGTATTCCACATATGCCTTTGGACTTTTTTGCGGAACACCGGTCTGAGAGAAAAGAAATGAGCCAGGGGCAATAGAACAGAGAAGAATGACAAGCCATTTCATATACCATAGAGATTTTTGAAGTCACAATGATTCATAATCCGGTGAGTGGATTATTGGAAAATAATAACGGCATGGCGAGACATGCATTGTGATAAAGGACAGCCGGACTATTGTAACAAGATAGAAACGTAATGGTTATGGCCATAAAAAAAGGGCATGCAGTGTGAACTGATGCCCTTTAAAAATTGAAAACAGAAAGAAAGAAGTTAGTGCCGTATTTCAGCGCTGGCCTGGTAAACATTTTTTTCGGCGACTGCTTTTGACCCTGAACAGGCGGGTTGAGATGTTACTGCAGGTGTGCATGATGCCTGGGCAGATTTGCAGGCGGCCAGGCAGGCTTTACGCTCCTTGCCAGTCATTTTGGAAAGATCGCAGTTTGGCATACCACTTTCGGCTACCCAGGAAGCGAAGGTCATCTCCGCCGGAACAGCGCTTGCTGAAGCTGAAGAAGAGGCAGCAGCTCCTGGCTTGCAATTGGTAATACAACAGCCTGGAGGGCATGGTTTGCAATCAGCAGGTTTACAATTGGCCGGTTTACAGGCAGCCTGACCAAAAGACTCCGTCATGGCGAAGCCCGAGATCAGCAGTACAATCATTAATACGTGTTTCAT
This sequence comes from Saprospiraceae bacterium, assembly GCA_031426295.1. Taxonomy (GTDB): domain Bacteria; phylum Bacteroidota; class Bacteroidia; order Chitinophagales; family Saprospiraceae; genus Opimibacter. The sequence goes on along the minus strand of JANPKZ010000386.1, from coordinate 3,729 downwards.
TTTCATTCAGATTTTAAAAGAGTTAGTAAGAATTGACCTGACAAAACTATTTGCAGATGGACCGCAGACTTGTCATGCAGCTGTTACCCACATGTTAAATACCTGTTATAGCGTTATGCCCGACCGCATGGAGACTGTTAATTTGCATCATGAAGTGGAAAATGAACCATGTGGCGATCCTGATGGCAGCTTCGATGCTGGCGATGATCGGCCTTGTCATATTCCAATATAAATGGATCACCCATAGTCGTGAATTGTACAATGAGGTATTTCATCAGCGTGCATGCATGGCTTTGTGTTCAACGCTGGAGGAGTATGGTGAAGGAGCTATTTGTACTAATAATACATCATGTGCTGCTGCAGTAGGGTTAGCTGATAATCTTTGGCTCCAGGAACCAACAGCATCGGAAGCAGATCCTGGTCTTGTTGAAAATGAAGATTTCCAGTCTGACCTTCGCAAGACACTCGATTTCTACAATATTGATCTGACCTATAATATCTCTCAATCACAGGGCGAACATGTGCAAAATGGTGTTCCCACCTGTATGGTCAGCTTACCAGCTGATGAAGCAGGTAAGGAATCAACAATCCTCCTCGACTTTCCAGACCAGGAAGCATTTATGATGGGGAAATTAAAGTTTATGATCGGGGCATCTATCTTGATCTTACTATTTACTGCAGTTGTTTTACTGCTCGCTAACTGGTGGCTTCTTAAACAAAAAAGATTGTTGCGTACGAATGTGGAGATCTATAATAACATGGCGCATGAATTTCGCACACCGTTGACCAATATCAGCCTTGCGGCTAATTTTTTAGCGAAAGATGTTGGAAGTGAAAAGGGTGTAAAATTTTTGGACATCATCTCGCGCGAAAATTCAAAACTGATCCGTCAGGTAGAACGCGTTTTACATCTCGCACGATTAGATCATGGAGATTATGATCTGCAGCAGGAATCTCTTGCAGTGAAAGCATTGATCGATGGTGTGCGTGATGAGATGAGCATCCAGATTGACGAACGAAAAGCAAAGGTGGAAATAGATGTTGCGCCGCAACTGCAGATCACAGGTGACCGTCAGCATCTCACAAATGTATTTCGTAACCTTATTGATAATGCGCTAAAGTATGCTTCTGCAAATCCGGTGATCCGGATTTCTGCAGCAGAGCAAAATGAAGGTATTTTAATTTCTGTGCGTGATAATGGTATTGGTATTGCTGCTTCGCAGACGGAATATATTTTTGAAAAATTTCAGCGCGTACAGCATGGAAATCTCCACGAGCAAAAAGGTTTCGGTCTTGGCCTGGCGTATGTGAAAAAAATCGTGGAGCTGCATAAAGGTTCGATTAATGTGGATAGCGAGGTGAATAAAGGAAGTTGCTTCAAAGTTTATCTCCCCAAATTCTACTAGCACTGCATGAGAAACGAACCAAAAATCTTACTGGTAGAGGATGATCAGAGCATGGGTTACCTGCTCACTACGCTGCTGGAAGAGGAGGGTTATAAAGTGCATCACTGCCCAGATGGTGAATCTGGTTTGCATATATATAAACCTGAAACGTATGATCTTTGTATCCTGGATGTGATGATGCCGCGTATGGATGGTTTTGCTCTGGCGCGCCGACTTCGTGATGTAGATCCGAATGTTCGCTTCCTGTTTCTCACGGCAAGATCATTGAAGGAAGATATGTTGCAGGGATTTGCATTAGGTGCAGAAGATTATGTGCGCAAACCTTTTGATCGCGATGAATTAATGTGTCGCATCCAGGTTATGCTCCGTCGCCAGGAACAACCTGTATCAGAAACGATTCCTGCAGGATGCAAGTTTTCCATTGGTGATTACTTTTTTGATTACACCAAGCAGGAACTTTCCTACAATTCAGAAATATGGCGCATGACAGAAAAAGAAAATGAAGTTCTGCGTCTGCTATGTATCAATCAAAACCAGATCCTTAGACGTGATGAAGCGGTTGAAAAGATCTATGGTAAGAAAGATTATTTTTTAGGAAGAAGTTTTGATGTCTTCATATCCCGTCTCCGAAAATTATTGTGCAGGGATCCGCGCATTTCGATTGAGAATGTGTTTCGGGTGGGGTTTATTTTACAGGTGAAAGAGTGAGCTGAGAGCTGAGGGCAGAGGGCTGAGAGCTGAGGGCAGAGGGCTGAGAGCTATGAGCTGAGGGCTTTGTGAGTTGTGAGATGTGCGTTGTGCGTAATAACTTTTAAAAACTTCATTTCAAATCTAAAATGTTGGGCGTAGGCTGTGCCTACGTCGTTATGTCAATGTTCGGCGTAGGCTGTGTCTATGTCGTTATGTCAATGTTCGGCGTAGGCTGTGCCTACGTCGTTGTGTCGTCAAATTTCGGATTTGACCAGAAGCGTTCCAGATTCGCAAAACAGATTTTGCCAACACACAAACGTAGGCACAGCCTACGCTTAACAATCAAGATTGTATCAAGCCTTCCATTCAGCTTTACATTCAGCTAAACTGTGAACTTATTAATGTTTCATGTTTGGAATTTAAATACACAGAGAGTCTGGCGTGGATTCGACAAGCTCACCATAAATCTGGTGTCTAATAATCCGGCGTCAAAAAACACATTTTGTGATTCGATTCTAATGACCTAAGTCGCCATTGTTGACATATGGTGCAAACGACAACTACCCCACGAAATCGTCAGCCAGAGCCTTTCGAATCGCTTCCACAGTCCTCCTCACATCCTCTTCATTCGTTCGCCAACCGCTGACAGAGACGCGCATGCAACGTTTTCCTTTGTACGTGGTAGGCTGAAAAAATGCTTCTCCCGTGACGTTAATCTTGTGGATGATTTCTTCAGTGTACTGGTCGTGATCTGCTTGTGAGGTGGAATTCGGATCATGGAATCGTAACAAGCCCTGGTTGATAATGGGCATGGCAACAATTTCCACATGATCTAATTTTCCTGCTTCCTCAACGATCGTATGTGCATGCTGGCAGGTGCGATCAATTAATGCCTCTATCCCATTGATACCTAATTCACGAATCACTGCGTACGTAGCAAACCCTCTTCCACGACGTGAAAATTCCGGATTCCAGTCCATCTGGTCGCGGGATTGAGATTTGTGCGTAAGATAACTTGCAGGTTGTGACATGGCACGACGATGCGCTTCAGGATGTGCAGTGAATGCATATCCACAATCATACGGCACGTTGAGCCATTTGTGTCCGTCAGTAGCCCATGAATCGGCAAGCTCAATACCGGCAGTCAGATGTTTATACTTTTTACTTGCTGATGCCCATAATCCAAATGCGCCATCTACGTGAACCCATGAATTATAATTACGGGCAATCGGAATGATTTTTTGAAAATCATCATATGCACCAGTATTCAGATCACCTGCTTGTAACAGCACAAGTGTAGGCAAACCCGAATCTTTGGCCATTGCAGCAGCAAAATCATCTGCATCGATGCGGCCGGATGCATCTGTTCTGACTTGCGTCATGATGTTGGTACCAAAACCGAGCATGCGCAAGGCCCTGTTGACCGTCACATGTTTTTGATCACTGCAGATAACTTTGATCGCTGGTGCTCCGTAAAAACCTTGTGTTTCGATATCCCACCCGGCTTCATGAAAAATATGATTGCGTGCCGCGCTCAGACATGTAAAATGTGCCATCTGGCAACCTGTAACAAACGCAAAACTTGCTTCGCTTGACAGATGTAATAGTTGTTTTAGCCACTTACCAGCAATTT
>JANPKZ010000385.1:0-5221 GCA_031426295.1 Saprospiraceae bacterium | reverse complement strand
AGTAGACCTATCGGATGTGGACATGCAAAAATTTGAAAGTAAAATTCAGCCTGGTCTCTTTTTAGTAGGTGAAGTCTTAAATATCGATGCGGTTACAGGCGGTTTTAATTTTCAGGCAGCGTGGACGGGAGCGCACCTGGCAGCGAAGGCGATCAGCGAGAAAGTGAGAGAGTGAGAGAAGTAAAAACGGAATCTTGAGTACCGTAGGTACGACATATTTGTATAAGTGAGAGAATCACTTCCCCCCTCTCCACTGTATGTGCCCCTAGAATTTATATCACGTTTAATTGCGCCATACGTCTGGCTTCTTAAGCGTCAGCGAAATCGCGACCACACAGTAGGAATAATCGGGATGGCATCCAATATCTGGAAATTTCACGCTTCAGTATCGTATCGCTGACTCTTACTAAATCAAAAATCCAAAATCAAAAATCCAAAATCAAGATTACCCGCCGAGGTGATTATCGGTATTAAAATATCCATACCCGTTTCCTTTGCGTCTCCAGGAGCTTGCTCCTTGTACTTCCCAGAATTTGCCATTAAAGACGTACTTGGCAACACCATAATTCATAAGAGTTGCGGCATCAATATAATTTGGTGCAGTATCTCCGATGTGGGCGTTTGGACGGTCGAGGTAGATGACTGAGCAGGGTCTGCCATCGCAGATACTTTTTCCATGGGCTTCCAGGAAGCTCCAGCATTTAAATTCTTCAACATTAAAGCCGGTGACATAATAGAAGTAAGTGCTTTTTTTAGGAGGACCGATCTGGTTGAAATTTGGTTCGCAAACTTTATTGGTGACCACTGGCTCTGATTTAGGGGGATCCTGTTGCATAGAAGTAGCATCTGTTTCCGGATTCATGCCAAGGCTATCTGAATGAGGAGCTACTGCATTGGAGTCTGTAGATACGATCACATCAGTCTCTGAGGTGATTTCTTTGTCTTTGGCGGGTTTGCATGCTATTGTCAGGATACATAGCAGAGTGGGGAGGATGAATTGTTTCATAGAGCAAATATCTGAAAAGATTTTTCTCAATAGGAAAAGCGATGTAAAGGCATTATTTCTTGTGGGCGGAGTTAACTCGTTAGATTTTCTATATTTGCACCTCCTAACAGGCAAAGGCGCTGTTTAGGAATTTTTTTTAAGAAGCCTTTACAACATAACCGCTTGATTAACAATAGCAATTGAAGGTCAGGTGAGATGGGTGAGTGGCTTAAACCAACGGTTTGCTAAACCGTCGTACGTGGAAACATGTACCGAGAGTTCGAATCTCTCTCTCACCGCGAAGATTTACGGGATATAGCACTTCTCGTAGCGCATGGCGCCCTAGGCGCCAGGGTCCCAGGGCCCGGTTCTTTGAAGAAAGACCAAAAGATATTTTTTTCGGGATGTAGCGCAGCCCGGTAGCGCACCTGCTTTGGGAGCAGGGGGTCCCAGGTTCGAATCCTGGTATCCCGACGGAAAGGAGTCATGGAAACGTGACTCCTTTTTCATTTTACAATAGGATATTTCGGAATGAGCGTAATCGGTAGTGCATGGCGCCCACAATAAAAATTCCGATCACCTGTTGATCATCTTCAACGATTGTTCCGAATACCGATTTCCTTGTGTTTCTATCTTTGAAAATGCATCATTGATATCCTGAACATCAGTTGATGTAAGCAGAATGTCAGTCGCACCTACATTCTCTTCAAGGCGATGCAGTTTTGTGGTGCCAGGTATCGGAACTATCCATGGTTTCTGTGCGAGGATCCATGCTAGTGCTATTTGAGCCGGCGTAACAGCCTTTTGTTCAGCAATTATTTTAAGCAAATCCACTAAAGCCTGATTTGCTTTCCTGTTTTCTCCCGAAAACCTTGGAACATTATTTCTGAAATCATCTTTGTCAAAAGTTGTTCCTTCATCAATTTTCCCCGTCAGAAATCCTCTGCCCAAAGGGCTGAAGGGAACAAAGCCAATTCCGAGTTCTTCTAATGTTGGAAATATCACCTCTTCGGGTTCACGCCACCATAAAGAATATTCACTTTGTAATGCAGTGACAGCTTGAACCGCATGTGCTCTGCGAATAGTTTGTGCACCAGCTTCTGATAAACCGAAGTGTTTTACTTTTCCTTCCTTGATCAAATCTTTCACCGTGCCTGCAACATCTTCGATGGGAATGTTTGGATCTACCCGATGCTGGTAAAACAAATCAATAACATCTGTACGTAAGCGTTTCAGAGAGGCCTCTGCGACAGCCCTGATATTCTCAGGACGACTATCAGTTCCTAAGGGTGTCTTTCCTTCCTTAAAACCAAATTTCGTAGCGATAACGACTTCTTCACGGAAGGGTTGTAATGCTTCACCCAGGAGTTCTTCATTAATACCCGGACCATATGCTTCAGCAGTGTCATAAAATGTAACACCGAGCTCAAACGCTTTGTGGATTAATTGAATAGCATCCTGTTTGCCAGCAGCCGGGCCATAACCAAAGCTTAGGCCCATGCATCCGAGTCCAAGTGCTGACACCTCCAATCCACTGTTCCCTAATTTTCTTTTTTGCATGCTTTGTATTTGCTTCGTTATGGATGTTTGTTAACGTCTCATTGATTGAGATTACAAAGATCAGGGTATTAGTTGAGGATTGGGATATACAGATTACGGTTTTGACTACCATAATCACTACAGATACCGACATAGGTTATTATAATCACTCATTGATTTTTATACAAATTTCTTTGTTCCTCATTATTTACCTGGTGCCAGGCTGCAAATCTTTGCTGGTGGGGTAATACAAGACCGTAACCTCACTTATTGTAACTTATCCAGATAACATTATTGGTGATTATGTGCTTACTCAAGGATCAGGTGAAGACATTATTACCACTTTAGAAGCAGGATCTTTTGGCATAGCCAACAGCTGCTAGCGTATATAGAAAAGATGTTATTCATTATAAAAGGAGCGATATATACGGATCTTAATGATGGGAAAGAGTATGTTCCAGGTTGCAGGGAAAATGAAAATATTCTTTGATATAAATCTCTAAAGACACTTATGGCGAACTCAAAAAGTATAATAGCAAGGTAGTAATGAATAACAAAAAAGCTTGCCTGATGACACGATGCTTAATTCTATAAGGCAGAATGGTAAGAAATGTACGTTTAGAGATGAATACTCATGAGGTTTCTTTTTTCTTACATGTCTTTATTTGTAACGGGAAGTATGATCTGGTTACGGTGGACTCCTTTTTTTACAGAAAAACATTGCGCAGTCAAATAACTGCATTATATTTGCAGCGAAATGACTGCATAATGAAAACCAGGCGAGATATATTCCAGGCCATTGCTGACCCCACCCGACGCGCTATACTGACCCTTGTGGCTACACATGCTATGACACCGGGGGCGATTGCTGATAGCTTTGATTCCACCCGTCAGACTATTTCAAAGCACATCCAAATCCTCACAGAATGCGAACTGCTTACTCAGGAGCAATCGGGCAGGGAAATTTATTACCACTTCAACCCCAACAAAATGAAGGAAGTTGCAGAATGGCTCATGCCCTTTGCCAAAATGTGGGATGACAGGTTTAATAAGCTGGAATCGATCATGAAAAAACACAAAACAAACAAATAGGAAATAATGGCCCTAAAAACAAAAATTAATGCCGAAGATGGCAAACAGGATATGCTGATCACGCGAGAGTTTGAACTTCCGGTAGAATTGCTTTTCAGAGCGTATGCAGAAGCTGAGTTAGTCGAACAATGGATGGGTACAAAAGTGATTAAGCTTGAAAACAAACAGCATGGCAGTTATCAATTTGAAACCTCGAATCCGCAAGGTGTTGTGGTTTTAAAAATGAATGGCGTCATTCATAATGTGATCCCGGATGAACTGATCATCAGGACATTTGAAATGGAGAACACACCATATCCCACCCAGCTCGAATTCCTGCAATTTGAAAAACTTACAAATGATACCAGCAGACTCACGATGCATGTCATCTACAAATCCCCAAATGACAGGGACGAAATATTAAAACTGCCTTTTGCACAGGGAATTAATATGGCGCATAACCGATTGGAGGATATCTTAAAAAAATAAATAATCATTTTGAAAAAGAGGGATAAAATTATCTATTGGATTGCGACCATTTGGCTTTCACTGGGAATGGGATCGACAGGTTTTGTCCAATTAATTCGAATGGATGAAGAAGTTGCTTTGATTGTTCAGGGATTGAGGTATCCATTGTACATACTGGCGTTGCTTGGTGTCTGGAAACTATTAGGCGTAGTGGCAGTTCTTATTCCTAAATATCCAGTCCTGAAAGAATGGGCTTACGCAGGTTTTTTCTTTACAATGACCGGAGCAATATATTCACACCTCGCTGCCGGCAGTACAATGGGTGAAATATTTCCCCCGATATTACTTTTGATTTTAACTGTAGTTTCTTATTACTTCAGGCCGGCAGACAGAAAAATCATTTCAGTGAATCATACCAATGTATCATGAAGACGCAATTAACCTCAGCACAACGTGATGAATTACTCAAAGTATTGCAAACACGTTTTGAAAAAAATATGAACCGGCATAAAGGCATCACCTGGGAAAAGGTAGCTGCCAGGCTGGAAGGAAAACCCGCAAAGCTTTGGTCGCTCAACGCCATGGAAGAGAGTGGGGGGGAGCCCGATGTAGTAGGTCATGATAAAAAGTCAGGCGAATATATATTTTATGATTGTGTAGCTGAAAGCCCCAAAGGCCGTCGAAGCATCTGTTATGATCACGAAGCATTGGAAAAAAGAAAAGAGAACAAGCCTGATGATAGTGCAATTCAGATGGCATCTGATATGGGCATTGACATATTGAATGAAGAACAATACCGCGAGCTTCAAACGCTTGGAAAATTTGATTTGAAAACTTCAAGCTGGATTGTCACACCTCCTGCTATCCGTAAGCTTGGTGGTGGCCTGTTTTGTGATCGCCGGTATGAGACTGTTTTTCTCTATCACAATGGTGCAGAATCGTATTATGCTGCTAGAGGTTTTCGTGGATCCTTACGGGTCTGAAATCCCCTCAGCAAGTAAAGAAAATAGGTATCTGTTCCTCAAAAATTCCGATACATGTGCCAAATAAAATTTTGGGTTTTTAACGGGCAAAATACCAGTTTAAAGTCCTGACATTCAAATAGTTATGACAGTGTGGCACACCTAGGTATGCCACACTGTCATAACTTACAGAAAG
>JANPKZ010000384.1:0-19469 GCA_031426295.1 Saprospiraceae bacterium | reverse complement strand
CACCTGGGAAAAGGTAGCTGCCAGGCTGGAAGGAAAACCCGCAAAGCTTTGGTCGCTTCATGCCATGGAAGAGAGTGGGGGAGAACCCGATGTAGTAGGTCATAATAAGAAGTCCGGAGAATATATTTTTTATGATTGTTCAACGGAAAGTCCTAAAGGCAGGAGAAGCATCTGTTATGATCACGAAGCATTGGAAAAAAGAAAAGAGAACAAGCCTGATGATAGTGCGATTCAGATGGCATCTGATATAGGAATCGACATGCTGACAGAACAACAATACCGAGAACTTCAGAGTCTAGGAAAATTTGATTTAAAAACCTCAAGCTGGGTTGTCACACCTCCTGCTATCCGTAAGCTTGGTGGTGCCCTGTTTTGTGATCGTCGATACGAAACTGTTTTCCTCTATCACAATGGAGCTGAATCGTACTATGCCGCAAGAGGTTTTCGAGGATCCTTACGGGTTTGAAATCACCCAGCAAGTAAAGAAAATAGGTATTTGTTCCTCGAAAATTCCGACACACGTGCCAAATAAAATTTTGGGTTTTTAACGGGCAAAATACCAGTTTAAAGTCCTGACATTCAAATAGTTATGACAGTGTGGCACACCTAGGTATGCCACACTGTCATAACTTACAGAAAGTCAATGACTTAGGAGGTTTTCAGCCTTGTAAATTCTAAATCGAAAAACATGTTTAATAAGACCAAAATATAATGAATCCCAAGGTTGATTTTTATTTCAATAAAGCCAGCAAGTGGCAGCACGAGATTGAAAAACTCCGGGAAATCGTGCTTGACTGTGGAGTGACAGAAGAATTGAAATGGGGTACACCTTGCTATGTGTATCAGAAAAGTAATATCGTTCTGATCCATGTCTTTAAGGAATACTGCGCACTGCTATTCTTTAAAGGAGCATTGTTAGCGGATGCGAAAGGCATTTTAATTCAGCAGACAAAGAATGTACAGTCTGCGCGACAACTACGATTTACAAACATTACTGAAATCGCAAAGAAGGAGAAAGTTATTAAGGCTTATATCTATGAAGCCATTGAGGTTGATAAGGCAGGTCTTGAGGTAAAATTGAAAAAGACATCAGCCTATAAGATCCCTGAAGAATTTCAAAAACAACTGGATAAAAAACCCGCACTAAAAACTTCATTTAAAGCACTGACACCCGGACGACAGCGCGGGTATATATTATATTTCTCCGACGCCAAACAATCGACAACTCGGGAAGCGCGTGTTGAGAAATACATTAAGCATATTCTTAAAGGAAAGGGATTAAGCGATGAATAAAATTGAAGAATAACATCATTGAAAAATTGACAGGGGCCATGAAAGTAATCTGGAGGAAAACACATCAGGACATTTCCTTTTAAATAATTTAAAATGCAGGTAACCTTGTTTCTATTTCCCGAATACACCTATTCAGTCTGAAATATTTTTGTCAAGAAGTCTTTGTAATTGGAGTATTAAGTCTAATTGTCCGGTATTAATCTTTTCTAAAGCAGTTGGAATTTTCATCCATCGTGCAGCATCAACTTCAGGAAAAGATTTCATCAGTCCGGATTTTGGTGGCCATTCCATTTCAAATTCGTTGCTGATAAGAGATGTCACATCAAAATTTTCTTCAACTGCCCAGGCGTGGATGATCTTGCCACTTTTAATTTTTACGGGATTGAGTGGGAGGAATGGTCCTTTCACCAAAAGTCCTACCTCTTCTTTCGTTTCCCGTATCGCTGCATCCAATGCATTTTCTTCTGAATCAAATTCACCTTTGGGTATGGACCACGCGCCCAAATCTTTATTAGTCCAATAGGGTCCACCTGGATGAACTAACAGTACTTCCAATACATCGTTATGAAAACGAAACAGCAGGATACCGGCGCTTTGCTTAGCCATGGAGATGGCTCGCATTAATTCTTTAGAACCGGATAATACCTTTCGCACGCAGGTAATCAGAAACTCTTGTTTCTTTAGCACCTACGCGATCCACTGCAGACTGAAGTTGCTCACGGGTAATGCCCCATTTGCTTATCCAGAAAGAAACATTTTCCGGAATATTCATATTTACAGAAGTACGTGCGACGGCACCAGTTGGATTAGTAGTATCAGACATAGGAAAGGAAATGTTGAGGTGACAAAATACGGCCTTAAAGTGATTATCAGCCATTTAGTTATAGGTATGAAGCCTAATATGGTGTGAAGAGTTCCATTTGCAGCCGAATCTGTTGATTTATAAGCATCTGGGTGCTTCTTATCCGGCATCTTCGGAGTTTTCTTCTATTTTCGGACCCCAAGAACCAAACAGGTGAAAAAATTTCTGCTTATTACCTACTATTGGCCACCTGCCGGCGGAGCCGGCGTCATGAGATGGGCAAAAATGTCCCGTTATATTGGAAAGTTCGGGTGGCAACCTGTAGTATATACACCTTCAAATGGCGAAGTTCCTGTTATGGACGACAGTCTCATCAGGGAAATTCCATCTGATATTGAGGTTGTACGAACACCCATTTGGGAACCATACCAGCTCTATAAAACTTTTTTGGGCAGAAGTAAAAAAGAGAAACTCTATTCCGGCTTTATCAATGAAAAAAAGAAAGACTCGCTGACGCAAAAAATTTCGGTCTTCATACGCGGCAACTTTTTTATTCCGGATGCCCGCATGTTTTGGATCAAACCTTCCATAGAATTTCTGAAAGAATATTTGAAGGAACATCCCGTTGATGCCATTGTATCTACTGGTCCTCCTCATAGTATGCACCTTATCGCTGAAGAGATACATCGCATCACCGGCATACCATGGATTGCAGATTTCAGGGATCCGTGGACGAATATTGATTTTTACCAGGACTTACGTCTTACATCTTTAGCGGATGCAAAACACAAACGACTTGAGAAGAAAGTTCTGAAAAATGCAACGAAGGTCGTTACGGTCACCTGGCGATCCCGCGATGAATTTAAAGCACTGTGCGGACGAGATGATATTGTTGTGATTCCAAATGGTTTTGATGATGCTGATTTTGCATTTCAACAGGATTCCAAATTAGATTCAGATTTTTCCATCGTTCATATTGGTTCGATGAATAAGGATCGGAATCCTCACGTGTTATGGAGCGCATTAAAGGATCTTGTTTCCCAACATCCTGATCTGTCAGCAAAGCTTAAAATTAAACTGATCGGTCCCGTTGATTTTTCAGTTCGTGAATCTATCGAACTAAACGGCCTTCAAAATTTCACAACATTCGTTGAGTTTGTTCCGCATACTTCTGCGGTTACATTACAGCAAGAATCACAGATATTATTATTGATGATCAATAACAGTCCTAACGCACGTACCATCATACCAGGAAAGTTGTACGAATATCTAGGATCAGGTCGTCCTATACTTGCTATCGGTCCAAAGGATAGCGATTCAGCGCACGTCATTGAAATGACAAAGGGTGGAGTAGTACACGACTACGATGATCTGGAAGGAATGAAGACCCGCATCATGGAATATTTTGCATTATATCAATCAGGAACTCTGAAGGGTAGTGCTGAAGAGATTCAAAAATTCACAAGGAAATCGTTGGCGGAAGAGTATGCGAAGCAGCTTGGTGAGGTGAGCATGGGGCAAGGAACGGGTAGATTTAATTAGCGTTAATTAGGGTAATTACCGGCAATTTATTTGTGTGCCTTTGCATGTCATAAGCGCAAAACAGATTTTGCCAACACACAGACGTAGGCACAGCCTACGCCTAACGATCTTAAGGTAAAAGGTTCAAATTCGTCTATTATTCTGCGCCCCGAGTCTGGCGTCTGGCATCTTATAATCCGGCGTCAAAAATTCGTACTTCCAATTTTGTACTTCGTACTTAGCTCACCGGCTGTCGTAGCTTTTTCTCAATATCCTTCACCGTCCGCTTAAATTCAGCATCCGTATCCATCATGTCATTGACAGCGCGTACGCTGTAGATCACGGTGCTGTGATCACGACCACCAAAACTATCGCCTATAGATTTCAGGCTATGATTAGTGATGTTTTTTGCAAAATACATGGAGAGCTGTCGTGCCAGCACAACATTACGTTTGCGGGTCTGTGACTTGAGTTTGTCGATAGGCACTTCATAATGATCTGCAACACATTTTTTAATGTGATCAAGTGTGATGGTGGTGCCGGTATTCATCACCACATTGTAGATCACCTTCTGGGCAAGATCAATATCAATTTCTTTTCTCGTCAGCGAAGCGTGAGCGATTAATGATATGATCACACCTTCGAGCTCACGTATGTTGTGGCGAATATTATCGCAGATGTAATGTTTTACCTCTGGTGAAAAATTGATGTTATTGATAGTGGATTTGTGCTCCAGGATGGCCATCATTGTTTCATAGTCCGGAGCTTGAAGGTCTGCTGAGAGTCCCCATTTAAAACGGCTGATCAGGCGTTCTTCCATGCCTTGCAGATCTTTTGGTGGCCGGTCTGATGTGAGAACGATCTGATTGCCACTTTGGTGCAGCTGATTGAAGATGTGGAAGAAGATCTCCTGTGTTTTTTGTTTGCCAGCTAAAAACTGGATATCATCAATGATGAGAAGATTCACCAGTTGATAGAAATTTGTAAAATCACCAACAGCATTATTCTTGATAGCCTCGATGATCTGGTTGGTAAATTTTTCAGATGAAACGTAGAGTACAGTTTTGTCTTCGCGCTGTTTTACTACTGCATTACCAATAGCCTGTACAAGGTGCGTTTTTCCAAGTCCTACATCTCCGAATACAAATAGCGGATTAAATGCAGTACCTCCCGGATTGTTTGCAATGGCTTCTGCTGCAGAATATGCAAGCCTGTTGCAGTCACCCACGATGAGGTTATCGAATGTGTAGGTTGTATTTAATTGCGGATCAATTTTGAGTCTCTTGATCCCGGGGATGACAAACGGGTTGCGGATATCAAGTTCTTCTTCAGATACGGGAGTGGATGAAACAGGCTTCTGTCGTTTGCCATTTTTTTGCCAGGGATCATCCTTTACATAATTGTACTCAAGATTTGCTTTTGGCCCCAGAGTTTGACGGATGGATTTGCGCAGGACAGTGAGATAATGTTCTTCAAGCCATTCGAAGAAAAAACGATTGGGTACCTGAAGGGTCAATGTATTCTCCTGCAAACGAATGGGACGGATGGGCTCAAACCATGTTTTGAAACTTTGTTCGCTGATCTCTTCACGTATAACGCTCAGACACCCATTCCACACCGCATTGCAGTCCTGTACGATCATATAATCCAGACTAAAAAGGTTATTGAATAATCCCACTAGCCTTGCCGGCGAATCGCTCCGGATGGAGTCTTTGGGTCGGATGAGCTTTGCTTTGCACGATGGTCACTATGTTCACTCTGACGTGGGATGCGGCAAAGATCAAAAAAAATTAATAGGTTATGCCACGTGCCCTAACTTTTTAACGAAATACCTAAAATTAAATGTAAGGAAGTGACTGTGAATACTTTATATATCTGCTTTCATCACTTTAGTAATCGATTGACAGTCAGTGATTGCATTCATTCTATTGGTACATATCGCACATCAGGGTGCTAATTTTTTACCCAGACCCCATCACATGTGACACATTTATTTTTTTGGTTGCGTTCAAATGTGACATCAATTTTGCCCAGACGCATTCCAGCCCAGCCGACCTGGTGTATGACGACAGGCTGACCACTTTTATTTCGTTTGATTTCAGGTCCATCCATAAACGTATGTGTGTGCCCGCCAAGGATGATATCGATGTCATCACTTTGCTGGGCCAGGTGCTGGTCACTCACTTTATTATTATCATATTTATGACCCAGGTGCGACAGGCAGATCACGAGATCACATTTTTCATCATGCTTTAGGATATGCGCCTGCTCAGTAGCATTTTTGATCGGGTCGAGATAACGGGTCGTACCATATAATTTTTGTGGGACTAACCCATTTAATTCAATACCAACTCCCGTAACACCGACTTTAATATTTCCTTTCTGATATATTTTTCGTGTGACATGTTTATCATGCATGATGGTATCACTCAGATCATAATTGGAAATGATCGTAGGAAAATTTCCATGTTCACGCATTTGCTTTTCATAATTCTCCAGGCCTGCATCAAAATCATGATTACCCATGGTAGTGCCATCGTATTTCATTTGTGCCATGAGCTTGATATCAATTTCTCCAAGGAAAAAATTGAAATAGGGTGTGCCCTGGAAAATATCACCGGAATCAAATAGTAACACATGTTCATTTTCTGCACGGATCTGATCGATGATCGTTGCTCGGCGTGCAGCACCTCCCAGCCCTGCATTTCTGGATCCATCATCTGGAAAGGGTTCTACCCGGCTATGCACATCATTGGTATGAAGAATTATCAGCTTGGTGAGTTCTTCAGTAAGTATTGCACCTTTTAGCCATCCCGGCACCATCAACGTGGCTCCGGCAGAGGTGGATGTTGTTAGAAATTGACGACGTGACCACATGATGAAAATATTTATTGACTATTGGACAGTAATTCTTCCTTCGAGACTTGCGGTAACTGGTTTCCCTGCTGCAGTAGCATCCTTAACATGATCGATCAATACATCTCTGAAGATCAACGCTGTTTGCTTGCGTGAAAGTGGGATCAGGAATTTCATATTATCCCCACCTGTAGCTACATAATCAATGGTAGCCATTTTATAAATCTTGTTATGATCCAACGGCATATTATTAATGCTGGCAGAAATCAGTTTTTTATTTCCAATTACCATCTTCACACCTTTACTTACAGGCCATCCATCTGTTTCGGCAATCAGTTGAAAAACAGAATCCAGTTTCATCCCAGGTACTTCGACCACCTGCAACACATTATCAAAAGGACTTAACTCAAATAATTCACCACGCGTCAATGGGCCCTTGGTGAGATAGGTAAGCCTTAGACCTCCGTAGTTGACGATTGCAAAGTCTGCTTCAAGTCCTTCTTTTCGAACCCGGTCCAGTAATGCATCCGCAGCCCAGTTACCAAGCGTGGATTCAGGTTTTTGTTTGGTCAGATCCACCGGAAGCGTCCCTAATTCTTCATTCATCACAGCATCCAGTTGCACTTTGTAAGGTGCAATTAAGGTGGTGACCTCTTGTTTTTCAGCAGCTGCTGTTTCTTTCCTGACGACAGAATAATTTACATCTGTCTTGCTGATATGCTGAACACTGGTGCATGCTGTGAGCAGGAGCGCGACAGAAAAAAACATGGATTGAAGTTTCGTTATAACCATAAGGCAGATTCTGTTTTAATTGCTTTTTTACCAATCTGTGCAGGCAGTGATGGTTCGCTGGAGATCATATCCATTAATCGTTGGGCATAGTCATCTGCAGATGCACCTTCGGGAAGATTTTCACCTGCAATACTAATGACATCCATGGTTTTATTTTTTGCAGCCAGTAATACCTGCCACAATTCTGGTGTGATATAAAGTTGTTGTGTCAGGTTGTGTTCGTATTCCTGTTGCACAGCTACCAGCATGGCAGCCCTGATCTCACGCGCTGATGTGCCGGGGGTGATCATGCGAAGCATCAGGTCAGCAAAGTCGATGCGTTCACAAAGAAGCAACAACCGTTCGTACGCCTGGAGCCGCATGGGAAGTGTGATATGATTCTGCCCTTGCTTTGCATCAAGGTAATGCAGCCGGATCTGCTGTTGATGGTACTGACGGAATGTGAAGTATACCGCCAGGAAAACCATAAGTGAAGGAATGGTCAGGCCTAAAATGAGTTGCCACGTCATAAGACAAAAGTACAGATTCGGCGGCCACTATTCCCCCTTAGGTGAACCAGTTGTCAATGCCGGGCGTTTAATCCCTTTGTAAATCAGGTGTTCGTTATATTTGCGGACCAAAAGCACTGGAAATTAATGGCTGATACGCTAACATCTTCTCCCATCACGCTCACACCAGGAGCGATTGTTCAGTTACACCGCCTTCGTCAGGAGCAGGCTGTTCCAGATAATTATTCCCTACGGATCGGAGTCAAAGGAGGGGGTTGTTCAGGTTTTTCTTACCTCCTGGGTTTTGACGAGGAGAAAGAACGCGATACGATCTATGAATTTCAGGGCGTACGGATCCTGATGGACAAAGCCCACGCTTTATACCTCCTGGGTATGGAAATCGATTGGCTCGATGGTCTCAATAACCGGGGATTTATGTTCAATAACCCCAATGCCAAGGAAACCTGCGGGTGTGGCACTTCATTCTCTGCCTGATTTGTCAGATTTTTACATTCCTTAGTAGATATTCATGCCCACCGCGGCCCCCTCATAATTTATCTTTGGCACTCATTTATTTAAACCTACACTTTATGCGTCTGATTTTAGCTGTTCTTTCTGTAATCTTCATGGTTGCAGGATCCGCCTCCGCACAGATTAACAAACTGGCCTTTGAGCAATACACATTGGACAATGGTCTCCATGTAATTCTCCACCAGGATAAAACCACTCCGATTGTTGCAGTCTCCGTGATGTATCATGTCGGCTCAAAAAATGAAAATCCCGAGCGTACAGGGTTTGCACATTTTTTTGAGCACCTGATGTTCGAAGGAAGTGCCAACATGGAGCGTGGTGAATTTGACAAACACGTCCAGAATGCCGGAGGTGATCTCAATGCGAATACGACATTTGACAGGACGTATTATTATGAAATGCTTCCCAGCAATCAGCTTGCTCTTGGATTGTGGCTCGAATCCGAGCGTATGATGCACGCGAAGGTGGATGAAAAGGGAATCGAAACACAACGTGAAGTTGTAAAAGAAGAACGTCGTCAACGTATCGATAATCAGCCATATGGTTCTATCCTCGAAGAGACTTTTAAAAGAGCTTACCAGGTGCACCCATACAAATGGCCGGTCATCGGATCCATGGCACACCTCGCTGCTGCAGAAGAAGCAGATTACAAACAGTTTTATGCAGACTTTTATGTGCCTAACAATGCCGTGTTGTCGATCGCAGGTGATATTGATATAACAGAAGCAAAAACACTGATCAATAAATATTTTGGTCCAATTCCAAAATCACCAAAACCAGTCTATCGTCCGAGAGTGGTTGAACCTAATCTCGCATCCGAAATTCGCGATACCATTTTTGACAATATCCAGCTTCCGGCTGTAATCCAGGCATACCGGATCCCTGCACAGGGCACAAAAGATTATTATGCAGTAGATATGGTGTCACGCATTTTATCCAATGGCGAAAGTTCCAGGTTGTACAAATCATTAGTCGACGAGCAACAGAAAGCATTGTTCGTTGGTAATTTTCCATTAGCACTTGAAGATCCGGGTATCTCTCTTTCATTTGGTATCACCAATATGGGTGTAAGTGTTGAGGAACTGGAAAAAGCAATGGATGCGGAAGTAGAGAAAGTTCAGAAAGAACTGATCTCTGAAAAGGAATTTGAAAAACTTCGTAATCAGATCGAAACTGAATTTGTCACCAATAACGGTAGAGTAGCAGGAATTGCAGAAAGTCTTGCAACGTATCACATGTTTTTTGGTGATGCTAACCTGATCAATACAGAGATCGACAGATACCTCGCTGTGACAAGAGAGGATATCATGTCTGCTGCCAAGAGATACCTCGTGAAAAACAACCGGGTCGTACTATACTATATGCCTAAGTCACAGGAATCAAAATCGTAAGTAGCCTCATTCACACAACATTAAATTCATTCTTGAAATGCATCATATGAAATATATAGTATTGCTGGCCGTCATTATCATGGCTTCCTGCGCACCTAAAGTGGTAAATCAGACGACTACTGATGCCACTGCCACTACATCAGATTTCAGGTCAATGGCTCCAAAGCCGGGACCAGCGCGCCCTATCGAAATTGGTGACGCGTCTCAATTTACACTGGCCAATGGTCTGAAAGTGATCGTGATTGAAAATCACAAACTGCCTCGGGTTTCGTATCAGCTGACCATCGATCGCGATCCAATCCTTGAAAAAGAAAAAGCGGGATTGGCAAGCATTGCAGGTGAGTTGCTTGGCACAGGAGCTGCAGGCAAAACAAAAGCAGAACTTGATGAGGCAGTTGATTATATCGGAGCTACATTAAATACTTCTGCTAATGGTGGTTTTGCAACATCACTCACAAAGCATACGGACAAAATCCTGAGTTTGTTTTCAGATGTGATCCTCAAACCAACTTTTCCGGAAGCGGAATTTGAAAAGATCAAGACGCAAACGATGTCAGGCCTTCAGGCTAATAAAGATGATCCAAATGCCATTTCACAAAATGTTTCCAGTGCATTGACTTATGGTACTGCTCATCCATACGGGGAGATCACAAATGAGATTACCGTTGCGAACGTTACGCTTGACGACACAAAAGAATTTTATAAAGCAGCCTTTAAACCAGGCAATGCTTACCTCGTCATCGTGGGAGATATCACACCTGATGCAGCAAAAGCAAAAGCAGAAAAATATTTTGGTGGCTGGGCTTCAGGTACAACACCAAAGTATGTATATGGATTTCCAAAGACAGCTGATAATACATCAGTGGCGTTTATTGACAAATCAGGTGCAGTACAATCTGTCATTAACGTTACATACCCGATATCAATCAAGCCAGGAGATTCGGATGAAATTGCTGCACGTGTGATGAATACGATCCTTGGAAGTGGTTTTTCAGGTCGTCTGTTCAAAAATCTTCGTGAAGACAAAGCATATACGTACGGTGCATACTCCACATTTAATTCAGATAAGCTCGTGGGATCTTTCTCTGCCACTGCCAGCGTGCGAAATGAAGTCACTGACAGCGCCATCGTTGAATTCCTGCATGAAATCAACAAGCTAAAAAATGAGCCTGTTACTCAAACGGAACTGGATCTTGCAAAAAGTTATATCGCAGGTGCCTTTGCCCGTTCACTTGAAAGTCCTGAAACAGTTGCCCGATTTGCATTGAACACCAACATGTATGGTCTGCCTGCAGATTATTATGAAACATACCTGCAGAGGTTACAGGCGATTTCGATTGATGACGTCTCCAGAGTAGCGAAGAAATTTATCAATCCTTCAAGGGCGCGTATCGTTGTTGTAGGTAATAAGGATGAGGTGTTTTCAAAAATTGCTTCATTCGATAAAGAAGATGGCAAGGTTCAGCTCTATGACATCTATGCGAATCCACGCAAAGATGAATCTGAAACACCAATCAATATTACAGGACAGGAAGTGATTGACAAATACCTGATGGCTATCGGAGGTCGTGACAAGATCAATGCAGTAAAGTCTATTGACCAGACGTACAACATGGAGCTCATGGGTATGGCGATTACAGCCCGCATGGTCCAATCTAATGGCATGTTCTACATGAATATGACCGCACCAGGTATGAGCCTGATGAAACAAGTATACAATGGTGAAAAAGGTATCATGGAACAAATGGGTTCACGTACACCTATTGAAGGCAGTGATCTTGAATCTATGAAAGATCAGGCTGTAGCGTTTAATGAAAGAAATTATAGTAATGCCGGTTATGTCCTGGAAGTAAAAGGAATTGAAGATGTCAATGGTACACCTGCCTATAAAGTACTGGTTACAAAACCTAATGGTTCGAAGAGCACAGAGTTTTATGATAAATCTACGTTCCTCAAATTGAAAGAGATCCAGGTGGCAGAAGCTGCTGGCCAGACCATGACAACAACCAACGATTATGGAGACTATAAACTGATCGATGGCATCATGGTGCCTCATACGGTGACCATCAGTGGCCCTATGCCGACACCTATGGTGATGAAAGCAGCAGAAATCAAGATCAATAAAGATGTTGATGCTGCACTGTTCAAAATCTAAGTGAATTGATATTCTAAAAAAAAGGGACGGCCACACACCGTCCCTTTTTTACTTTTGAGCCATGATCCAGGTATTTGTTACAGGCGGCACATTTGATAAGGAATACAACTATATCACAGGTGAACTCTATTTTGAGGATACACATCTGAAGGAGATGTTTGAAAGGGGGAGATGTTCATTGGACATCGATGTCAAGACATTGATGATGCTTGACAGCCTGGAGATGACGGAAGCTGACAGGAGTATCATCATTCATAATTGTGTTCGCTGCCCGGATGATAAGATCCTGATCACGCACGGTACGGATAAAATGGTTGAAACCGCTAAAGGCCTGGCAGAAGCCAAAATCCCGAAGACGATCGTTCTTACGGGTGCTATGATCCCCTATGCTTTTGGCACTTCTTCTGATGGATTTTTCAATCTGGGCAATGCCCTGGCCTTTGTGCAGCAATTGCCACATGGTGTATATATAGCAATGAATGGGCGGTGCCATGACTGGGATAAAGTGGTCAAAAACCGCAGCACTGGCTTTTTTGAGCCGGTCTAAGTGCATTTGAGTAATTTTGGTGGTCATTCCTCTTTACATACTAATTACCACATAACCGGACCGGGTATCATATATTGATAAATCATTATATCTTTATCCGTAATCTTTAACCCATTTCGTATGAAAGCGGCCCTATACCTGAAGTTTATTTCCAGCATCTTATTCGTTTCTCTCTCTTTCGGTTTGTCCGCACAGGCACCCCTTGGGATCAGCTTTAAGAGAATTTTCCTGGATTACCAGACATTCCAGGGTGGCGATTTCGGCGCTTTTCAGGATTACCGGGATGGATTTGAATTTGGCATCCATAAGTCTATTACTGACAGGCTCATGCTGAATGTTCCTGTACGGATTGGTTTGGGAAGTACAACCAAAGAGATCATCAATCAGCATATCATAAGCCTGGATGTACAGGCTCATTATTATTTTCTCCCTACTCCCAAAAAATTTAAACCATACGTACTTGCTGGTGTAGGGGGTGTATGGCAGGGAAAAGACAGCATCAATCTCCAGGTGCCGGTCGGTCTTGGTCTTGATGTAATGATCGCTCCCAATGCCTATTTCAATATTCAATCAGAATTCAGGTGGAGTAGTGCGGAGAACAACAATAATTTCAATCACGGAATTGGCTTTAAATATTTTTTCAGCAGGGCCACTGTAGACTCCCTGCCGGATCTGTCAGTCGGACTGGATACAGATATGGATGGTATCGTCAATGAGTTTGATGCATGTCCGACTGTCGCAGGTATAGCTGCTTTTGCAGGTTGCCCCGATACAGACAATGATGGTGTGCAGGATATCAATGATGATTGTCCGCAGATCGCTGGTCTGATAGAATATCGCGGTTGTCCCGACACTGATGGTGATGGTGTATTGGATTCTGTTGATAAATGTCCGAATGAATCAGGGCCTGCTACAAATGAAGGCTGCCCTATCCGTGAAATAAAAGATACAGATGGTGATGGTGTCAATGATGACCTCGACCTGTGTCCGGATGCTAAGGGTGAAGCAAAATATAATGGTTGTCCTGATACGGATAAAGATGGGATCGCAGACCCATCTGATAAATGTCCTAACGCAGCAGGTCTTCCGGCATTTGGCGGATGTCCTGATACGGATAAAGATGGGATCGAAGATGCAAAAGATAAGTGTCCAAATACATTCGGCCCTGTCTCTAATAATGGTTGTCCTATAATCGAAGCGAAGGATCGTGAGACATTGTCTTTTGCTATGAAAGCTGTACAGTTTGAATTAGGCAAAGCAACATTAAAATCAGAGAGCTTTACTGTCCTCAACCAGATAGCTGATATCATGAGAAAATATTCAGACTACAAGCTCAACATAGAAGGACATACGGATAACACCGGAAATGCAGATGTCAATAAACGTCTATCCGAATCGAGAGCAAAATCCTGTTATGATTACCTGATCAAAAAAGGTATGCCTGCCAGCAGGATGTCTTATAAAGGATATGGTGCCGCAAGACCGATTGCTAATAACAGCACGTATTCAGGAAGGACTCTTAATCGTCGGGTTGAATTCAACCTCGTTCCGGGAAACTAAAAACTAAAAACTAAAAGCTAAAAACTAATAGTTAATAGTTGGCTTTTAATATTAGATGCTTCAAGTATTTAATTTGAAATATCCGGTAAGAGTATCGATGTCTAGCATCTGGTATCTGGCATCTAATATCTAACATCTAACATCTAGCACCTAGCATGTAGCATCTAGTGTATATTTCCAATTTCCAATTTCTCAATTTCAACTTTTAGTTTTTAACTTTTAGTTATTAACTATTATTTTTAGTTTAAAAGATTCCCTGGTTATCCAGCCATTTCTGATACCTGTTCGCATTCTGATTGTGCTCCGGTAATGTCTTTGCAAATGCATGACCTGGTCCGTCTTCTGTAGGTCGCGCGCAGAAGTAAATATAATCGTGTTGTTCTCTGTCAAGAACTGCATTGATGGATGCCATACCGGGCATGAATATCGGACCTGGTGGCAAACCTAAATTGCGATAAGTATTATACGGACTATCAATTTCAAGATGGCCGAATAAGATCCTGCGCAATTCAAAATCACCGTGCGCGAATACGATCGTAGGATCTGCTTGCAAAGGAATTCCATCACGGATACGATTCAGGTACACACCAGCCATACGTTGCTTTTCAGGATTGTGATTTGTTTCTTTTTCAATAATGGATGCAAGCGTATACACTTCTTCCTGAGTCAGGCCTTGTAGTTGAGCTTTCGCTTTTTTCTCGTCTGTCCAAAACGTATCATACTCTTTTAGCATCCGGTTGCAAAATTCTTCAGGACTCACGGTCCAGTAAAATTCATACGTATTGGGTAAAAATCTCGTGAGTCTCGTTGGAGGTGTTGTGCCCGCCACCGTATCAAAGTTTTGTTCGATGTATTGCATCAAATCAGCAGAATCAAATTCTACACGCTCAGCAAAACGTCCGGCCATCTGTTCAATGGTTCGCACGTTATGTATGGTTATCTGTAAAGGGGTTTGTTTGCCGCCTCTCAATAAGGAAACAAGGTTTTTATTTGTTGCAGGTCCTTTGATGGTATATCGTCCGCGACGTATCGTCTCATCATGGTAATGCATTTTTTCAGCCGTCCACCGGAAACGATTTTCATTCAGGATCTGACCGTTTGATTTAAGACTGTCGATTACAGTTTGCAGTGTGGATCCCGTGGGTATGATCAGGATTTCTTCATCTACTTTCAACGGCGTATTGATAGTAAACATATTCATATAGAACTGGAAGCCAAAATAACTGGCTATGCCCAGGACCAAAAGCACAATGATCAGGATGACTTTTTTCAAAGTTGTTTATTTGAATAGAGATGAAGAATGATGTGCTTAGTATTGTTCATTTTCATTAGGGAAATCACCTGAACGAACATCAGTTATATAATGTTCGATGGCACCATGGATTTCGTCGTAGAGATTATGATATCGACGGAGAAACCTTGGATTAAAATCTTTATTGAGGCCCAATGCGTCATGAATGACCAATACCTGACCATCTGTGCCTCCACCTGCACCAATACCGATAGTTGGGATTTTCAGAGACGTACTGACTTCGGTTGCGAGGTTGGCTGGAATTTTTTCAAGGACCAGGCCGAAACAACCCAGTTCCTCAAGTAGGAGAGCATCTGATTTTAGTTTCAGCGCTTCTTCTTCCTCCTTGGCCCTGACCACATAGGTCCCGAATTTATAGATCGATTGAGGCGTCAAGCCCAGGTGGCCCATGACCGGTACACCAGCCGATAGAATTCGGGTTACACTTTCTCCTATTTCTTTTCCACCTTCCATTTTCACCGCATGCGCTCCCGATTCTTTCATAATGCGTACTGCAGATTCAAGTGCCAGTCGGCTATTTCCCTGGTAAGAACCGAAAGGAAGATCTACTACGACAAGGGCTTTGGAAACAGCGCGTACAACAGAGGAAGCATGATAAATCATCTGGTCCAGGGTAATCGGCAGAGTCGTCTCATGGCCAGCCATGACATTGGATGCGCTGTCGCCCACCAGGATGATATCAATCCCGGCATCATCAAGGATGCGCGCCATCGAATAATCGTACCCTGTCAGCATCGCAATTTTTTCACCTGCCTCCTTCATTTCCCTCAGGATATGCGTGGTTATTCTTTTGGCTTTACTATGGACAGACATGTGGAAAAATTGGTTTCGTGAAAGGTATGTCGCTCAAAGATATAAGGCGTCCCCGGACAAACCTTACATCTCATGTCAAATAGGAGACATTTCCACTAGACCAGTTTTCTTTACCTTCGCCCCATGAAATGGATTTTCGGCCTTTTGAGCCTTGGACTGTTATTCACTTCGTGTGATAATGAACTGGTGGTAGTTAATGACTGGAAGGATATTCCAGTGGTTTGGGGTCTCCTGAATAAAAGTGATACAGCTCATTACATCCGGGTAGAAAAGGCTTTCCTGGACCCCACAACTTCGGCACTTGATATCGCCAGGATCCCTGATTCCTTGTACTATGAAAACGCGTCGGTTTCACTGAAGAGGATTAGCAATGGACAGGTCTTTACACTACAACGGGTCAATGGTGAATTGGAAGGCTATCCAAGAGATACATTTCAGCAATCAAATCCAGATTCTCTTGGAATTTTTGCTGAAACACCTAATTATCTATACAAGATAAAAGCTAACGAGATTAACCTTGTGGTCGGCGAGGAATATGAGATCAATATCGACAGAGGTGATGGAACTCCTTTGGTTACCGCTAAAACAGTTGTTCTTCCAAAACCTGTACTTCGCA
This sequence comes from Saprospiraceae bacterium, assembly GCA_031426295.1. Lineage (GTDB taxonomy): Bacteria > Bacteroidota > Bacteroidia > Chitinophagales > Saprospiraceae > Opimibacter. The sequence continues at coordinate 2,792 of JANPKZ010000384.1, read as the reverse complement.
ACCCTCCTGTTGGTTCGATCCTTGGACTGAGACCAAAAAGCAATGTGGACTTCATCTGGAACGCGATCGAAGATGCAGGTGTGTACGATCTGAAGCTGCGGTTTCATTACTTCGAAAAAAATGCTGAGACCGGCAATCTGTTTGTTCCCAAATTTTTTGAATGGTCAATAGTCGATAACTTTATCGAAACAGACATTACGGTTGAAGGTGTGGATTTCTTTAACCAGATCAGAGCCCACATCGATGAGGATATTCAGGCGACACGTACATTTGAAAGTATTGAGGTGATCCTCTGGGTTGGCGGAGTAGAGCTTGCTGAATACATTAAAGTAATACAGGCCAATCAGGGCATTACCAGTACGCAGGATGTTCCCACCTATACAAATTTGTCCGAGGGTGTCGGTATCTTTTCCTCCCGGAATGTTTCATACAATACAGGCTATAAGCTCACCGTACAGGCATTGGATAGCCTTGAAAACAGTGTCATCACACGGCATCTGAACTTCCAATAATTTCTCCCTTTACTGTCTAATTGGCAGTAAATTTTCTTAACAACTGCCACATTATTCATGTTTTGTCATAAAACATGTACATATATGCTCATGGCATATACCTTGATCATACTGTGCTATTGTAAGATTACTGAACATTAAAACCAATCAAATAAAGTAAGATATGGGTAAAATAATAGGCATAGACCTGGGCACCACGAACTCCTGCGTAGCCGTAATAGAAGGTAATGAACCTGTCGTCATTGCAAATGATGAGGGTAGAAGAACGACGCCATCCGTCGTAGCCTTCCTTGATAACGGTGAGCGTAAAGTAGGAGATCCTGCCAAACGCCAGGCCATAACCAATGCAAAACGTACGGTCGCATCCATTAAACGATTTATGGGCGCCCGCTATAATGAAGTAAAACCGGAAGCAGGCCGTGTTCCGTATGTTGTCAAATCAGGACCAAACGACTCTATCCGTGTAGACATTGATGGAAGAGAGTATACTGCTCAGGAAATCTCAGCGATCATTTTGCAAAAAATGAAAAAAGTAGCTGAAGATTATCTTGGACAAGGTGTAACGGAAGCGGTGATTACTGTTCCCGCGTATTTTAATGACTCCCAGCGCCAGGCTACGAAAGAAGCTGGAGAGATCGCAGGTCTGACTGTAAAACGGATTATCAACGAACCTACTGCAGCAGCGCTTGCGTATGGTCTTGACAAAAAGCATAAAGACATGACGATCGCTGTGTTCGACCTTGGTGGTGGAACATTCGATATCTCTATTCTCGAACTGGGTGATGGCGTTTTCGAAGTAAAATCTACCAATGGTGATACACACCTTGGTGGTGATGACTTTGACCAGGTGATCATTGACTGGTTAGCGGAAGAATTCAAAAAACAGGAAGCAATTGATTTGCGTAAAGATCCGATGGCACTTCAACGATTGAAGGAAGCTGCGGAAAGAGCAAAAATAGAATTGTCAACCAGCTCGGAGACAAGCATTACACTTCCTTATGTAACAGCAGTGGATGGTGTTCCAAAACACCTTGATACCAAGCTGACGAAAGCGAAATTTGAACAAATGTCTGCCGAGCTTGTGGCACGCACACTTCGTCCATGTGAAGAAGCCATTCGTGACGCAGGTATCAGCAAATCAGATATTGATGAGATTATCCTGGTAGGAGGTTCTACACGTATACCTCGGATCCAACAGGCAGTCGAAGATTTTTTTGGTAAAAAGCCAAGCAAGGGCGTAAATCCTGACGAGGTGGTAGCCATTGGTGCAGCAATTCAGGGTGGGGTATTAAGTGGTGAGGTACAGGATGTACTCTTACTTGATGTGACTCCATTATCCATGGGTATCGAAACCATGGGTGGCATCTATGATGTAGTCATCGAATCGAACAGTACGATCCCTACTAAAAAATCAAAAGTATATTCTACAGCTGCAGATAATCAGCCTTCAGTGGAGATCCACATTATGCAGGGCGAGCGCAAGATGGCTAAAGACAATCGTCCTGTTGGAAGATTTATCCTTGATGGCATTCCACCAGCACCTCGCGGTATGCCGCAGATCGAAGTAACATTTGACATCGATGCCAATGGTCTGTTGAATGTATCTGCGAAAGACAAGGGTACAGGTAAACAACAATCAGTGCGCATTGAAGCGAGCACAGGTCTTTCAAAAGATGAGATCGCAAAAATGAAGGCAGAAGCTGAAGCAAATGCTGAAACAGATCGTCTCGCGCGTGAGCAGGCTGAAAAGATCAATTCAGCTGATGCCCTGATCTTCCAGACTGAAAAGCAGTTGAAAGATTACGGTGATAAGATCCCGGCTGACAAACGCTCTGCGATCGACAGTGCATTAGCACAACTCAAGTCAGCTCACGAATCGCGCGATGTCAGTAGGATTGATCCGGCTCTCGAAAGCCTGAATACAGCATGGCAGGCTGCCAGCCAGGACATCTACCAGGCTCAGCAACAATCTGAGCAGCAGCCCAACGATTCTGCACAGGATGGAAGTGGTGGTGCCGGTAACGGTCGCAGCCAGTCCGATGATGTGACGGATGTTGAGTTTGAGGAGATGGACAACAAAAAAGAATAGTTTAAGCAGATTAATGATTGATCGGGCGGTGGTGAAAACCATCGCCTTTTTTCGTTTTGTGGGCAAGGGGTACGAAACCTTATAAGTAACTCACAATCAATGACTTATGACAGTGTGGCATACCTAGGTGTGCCACACTGTCATAAGTCATTGTTATTCAGTTGATTATGACCGGTTTTACCCCCTAAAAA
>JANPKZ010000383.1:0-20907 GCA_031426295.1 Saprospiraceae bacterium | reverse complement strand
TCGCCGTCGTATTCCATATAGACATCATTTTCATCTTCATCGACTACATACGGACCTGAAATAGACACAGTCTCATCGTCTGTGAAGGTAACTTCCTGTGTAAATACACCTTCGTTGTCCTCTGTAGGTTCGAACGTAAGGGCTGCCTCTTCAAAGATCAGGCCGATGTATTCATCTCCTTCCAGCTTGTAGGATGTGACATCCCAGGTGCCTTCAATGGATTCTGTAAGGGGTGTTTTTACATCATCTTTATCACATGAAGTGAGCGTAAGTGTTGCAAAAGCAAGTAATAAAAAGGTTAGGGGTTTGAATGGATTTAACATGGTTTTCATGATAGAGAAATTAAAGTTGGATTAGTGAATTTGATGTTTAGAAAAAATGGGGTTTATTCTTTTATTATTGGATGATCAGCTTTCCGGAGAAATAATCTTCATCGCTCTTAGCTCTCACCTGGTACATGCCTGCAGGCATTGCGGAGAAGTCAAGTAATTTTTCACCGGGTGCCATGTAATAACTTTTGATCAGTTGGCCAGTCAGGGTATACACGAAGACAGATACTTTACCGGGTAGTTGTATTTGTACTGAACCTTGTGTTGGATTTGGATACAAGAACAACGCCTGGTCATTAATTGGATCAGGATCCGTTGCTGTCAGATCTTTGTAATAGTAGAAAGTGCGTTCGTTTATGATCCAGTCTTCAATATTGTCATCATATGCATACAATGTTTCGATATCTATATAGGTATCTTCCACATACGAGTATTCTGTTTTGCTGCGTACCCAAATACCCTGGCCATCCAGTGTATTCACTTCGAGCGCCGTGGTCCTGTTTTCACTGTCGTAGATGTAACCTTCAACACGCCACAGGGCCCAGTCATTTTTTGCAAAATCATAGGTATAATGGCTTACATTTTCCTGGACACCAGCTGGTGTGTATGTGTATTCGATCTTATCCTGAGGCAGGAAGTTGCCATTTCCATCTGAAGTAAGCGTCACTGCTGAAGCAAGTAAATTTCCATCATAGAAAAATTCTTGTCTACCCGCTTCAAACTCCTCTCCAGCTTCAAGATTGAATGATTCGATCAGACTCACCTGTCCTTGTGGATTGTAGGTGTAGCGGTCAACAAAGACGATTGGGATCATGAAAAAATTGATCGAACTCCATGCTTCCAATAGCTTGTCCTGCGCATCATACACATTCCAGTTTGTTAATTGTGTTACCCAGTCTTTTTCGAATTCGGACCAGACATCCACGCGGAATGAATCGGCAAGTATCAGGCTTTCTTCATGTGGGAATAATATAATTCGTGAATTGGGCACGTATGTTCCCTGGTCAGGATTATAGGACTCTGCAAGAATGTTGATATTTCTGCCAAGGTCATCTTGCTGAAAGGTTGTCCGGCTTTGTATTGTCCATTCTGAAAATACATACATCATTTCAATGACTACACGTACATCATCCTGTGGATACGAATACAGTGTGCGCGATACCGGGACAGAATCTGTTGGTGAATATGTACCAAAAGTTGCTGTAGAATCCAGCTGCAGATCTGGGCTGCGTGTTTCAATTATTTGAGAGTTCTCAACAGCGCCTGGCATACCGGGCACATTGAATCCTCCGTCGTGCAACATCATCTTGACAGATGCATCGAGAGTGTTTACATAAGGACGGATGCTTGGAGCAAGATCCTTCTGGGCAAAGAGTTGGCTGATCGCCAGTGTCCATATCAGGACTGGCAAGTAAATAAGTTTCATGATTAAGGTTTGTTAGTTAGTGATGTAATGTTAGAAAGATGCCCTCTCCACCGGTTGTTCTCCGTTGATTTCGTGCGATGGAGAAGGCGATCATTGGTGTTTGTTTTGTTTGATGGATCAAATGTATCTGCACCTCTCCCTTGCTCCAAATTAAAGGTGACTGAATTGCGGTTTCTGGTGGATGAATGGCGAAAAGTAGGGGAAGAATTATCGCACACATTTTTGATTTACGACGATTTCGCAGAGATGTTTAAAGATGAAGTGACGCAGAATTAAAGGGATTTCTACGAAATCCTTTTGGTAGAAGCACGGTCATTATTGGGAAAGGGGACATATACAATGTTCCTTACTACGCCCCTTCAGGGCTTCCGGTTTTGATTGGCTTATTCCAACGATAGGGCTTCACCCTATCCTGATATCCTTCGGCCCTTCAGGCCTGATAACACAGCCATTCAGACCCCCAGCTGTCGATACCAGCCCTGCAATGCATGCCAACCATGCAATTGATGTTCAACACTGTAATCCAAGCCATTGCCCCGCCCACTGCCCTGCAACAGCCCCTCTATACCCCGCCATTTTCTCACGCTCTCACTATCTTTCGGCATGGAAGAACAATTCATATCCCAAAACCGCCTCCGCCAGGTCTTTTTCCTCATCCTCCTGGTCCTCCTGGGAGCCCTGCTGGCCAAAGAGCTCTATTCTTTCCTTCCCGCATTGATGGGCGCTATTACATTATATATTGTCACTCGGAAGTGGATGTTCAAACTTGTCGAAGAGCGGAAGTGGAAAAAAGGACTCGCCGCAGCCACATTGATGGTCATGACCTTACTGATGATCTTGGTCCCTATCGGCCTGCTCGTTCAGATGCTTTCCTCCAAAGTCTCTTATGCCATCACTCACAGTAACGAACTGGTAGAATCACTCAAAATCGTAATCACCAAAGTTGAAAACCAGATCGGATTCGAACTGGTGAACACTGAAAACCTGAATAAATTAGGAACCTTCGTAGCCAGTGTTGTTCCTCAAATCCTGGATGCAACCTTTGGGACGCTCATCACCATTTTCTTTATGTATTTCATCCTCTCTTTTATGCTGGTCAATGGACGTGCGATGGAAAAATGGCTGGAAGAATCCATTCCGTTGAAGGACGAAAATGTATTACGCCTGGGTAAAGAGATGGATAACATCGTCATCAGCAATGCGATCGGTATACCGGTTATTGCTTTTATGCAGGGAGTGGTAGGGATTATCGGATATTTTCTTCTTGGCGTCAACGAACCCTGGTTTTGGTTTGTCGTCACATGTATTACGGCCATGCTACCTGTGATCGGTGCAGCTCTGGCATATGTTCCACTCGCCATTATCTTCTTCGCCAATGACGAACCCGTACGAGGGATCATCATGCTGATCTTTGGATTCGGCGTGATCGGTACGGTGGATAATATCTTCCGCTTCACACTCGCCCGTAAGATTGGAAATGTGCATCCACTGGTAACGGTGTTCGGAGTTATTATTGGTTTGAAATTATTTGGGTTTATCGGATTGATCTTTGGGCCATTACTAATCTCGGTTTTTATCCTGCTATGCAAGATCTATGTCAATGAGTTTACGGTGAAGAAGAATCAGCTCATTGTACGAGGCGGTTACGATGTCAATGATGTCTTCCCTAAAGTATAAGTTGGTGTCATTGAATTTTTGAATTTGGATTTTAGATTTTAGATTTTAGATTTGGACATTTACCACAACTAGCTTTAGTTTCTTTCTTATCTATTTGTTCTTTATAATGATCAATTTATCAATACAGGTACTATTCTGTTAGAAAAACTGTATCGATTCCTCATTCCCGTGAACGATGCTGAGTTTGCCAAATTTGGATTTAATTCGAAGGAAGAAATGCGTGAATATATATACCTGATCATCGGCATTTATGAAGATTTTGTACGGGAATACATTTCAAGAATTGAGAAAATGGATGATGAACAATTTTCTGCGTTTTAAAATAAAAGTTTTCAGAGGACAAGTTGTTTATTTGAAATAAAGATAAAGTTCGGCGTAGGCTGTGCCTACGTCGTTGTGTCGTCAAATTTCCGATTTGACCATTAGTCACCCTCACGCCTTTTCTACCTTTTCCGCCTTTTCCGCCTTTCTGCCCCGCCTCGACATCCACAATCAGAGCACTTCGCTTCGAATAGCTCCTACCCCGTCATAAATCCCCTTCCAACAGGCATTTTTTCACCAACCCCTACCCCCACCTTTGCCGTCTATTAAATACACAATCTAAAAAACATGAAATATTTATCTTTTGCATTGAAAATCACCCTGTTAGCACTCATGCCTATGATGGTCATGACCAGCTGCGACAAAGACGATCCGGAACCAACTACTGCTAAAATTTCCGGAACGATCACTTTTGAAGAGACCGAATTGTGGAATACCTGGAAGGACAGCGGAGAGATCCAGTTGACCCTTTTCCCTGCCTTCAGCCTGAATCCACCAGCAGGATGGGGAGATATTCCAGAAAATTCACTGTTCCCTGGGTTTCCTGGCGGCCGTTTTGCGCTCGGAGCACCTGTTAATGCTCAGAATCCCATCATCATCGATCTGCAGCCAGGGGTTACACAGTACAACTACACATTAACAGTTGATCCAGGCACGTATTCAGCACTTGCAGTTGGCTTCCGTCACGATTTTGTGACTGATCCTTCTTTACGCACAGCTACGTTAGGTGTTCACCATAGTGATCCAAACACGGTTAGCTCAGGTATCGTACTGAAAATCGATATTGGTGGTGGCCAGATCTTTACCGCGATCAATGACCCTGCACCAACAGTGATAACTGTTGAGGCTGGCGACGAGGTAACAATCAACTTCAAAGCTGATCTCGGCTTCGTACAAGAATGGAGGTTCAGGTAATCAAAAAACTATTTTTCTTTTTCGGCCTTCTCCTGTCCTGGCATTTCCTGTCTGCTCAACATACGATCAGCGGCAGGGTACTCGATGTCAGCACAGGAGAAGGTCTTTCGTATGTCAATGTCCATCTTGACAGTTCCACGATCGGCGCTACTACGGACCAGCGCGGAAATTTTACGTTAGAAAACTTACCCGCAGGAACAGTACACCTGACGTTCACCATGATCGGTTTTCAAACGGCACAGGTAGTGGCCAACACATCGACGATCGAAGTCAGATTACATCCCGAAGTTTATCTCGCTGACGAGGTTGTTATTTCTGCTACCAAAAAAACACAAAGCCTGCATCTCGCACCTGCAAGCGTAAGTGTCGTCACACAGGCTGCCCTCACTGCGAAAGGCATCCGCTCATTTGATGATGCATTTCATGATGTCAATGGCATCCAGGTCATTCGGTCCAGTGGTTCCAATGTACAATCACTCTCCATCCGTGGCGCATCAGAAACTGCTGGTGGTGGAATCGGAAATCGTGTACTTCTTTTACTGGACGGTCGCCCCGCGATCACACCAGAATCTGGTGGTGCTTTATGGAATCTTGTTCCCCTCGGTGCCATTGAAAGAATTGAAGTGATAAAAGGTGCATATTCATCTCTCTTCGGGTCGAGTGCGATGGGCGGTGTCATTAATGTGATCACATTATCTGCGGATTCAACCCCACATACAGATATCAATATCGAGTATGGAATCCATGCAAAAGCTCCTGCTTTTACGATGTATGAAGGTTTTCATGATTTTTATAAACTTGGAATCACACATCGTGAGACACAAGGAAAATGGTCATACGTACTAAATGGCGGCACACGTGGCAACGAAGGCCATCGTGAAAAATCATCTTTCACAACATATAATGCTTTTGGAAAAGTGGGTTACCATTTTTCACCCAACAGAAGTTTCCAGGTATCGGCAATGTACAATGATATTTTTAATGACACACCCGCTACATGGCTGAGCAGAACACAAGCATATAATGTGGCTGAACATCGTAAAGATGATACACAACACAAAAGAGAAATAAATGCGGATGCTCATTACACAGCATACGCACACTCGAATGTGAAATACTCGACACGTTTCTATTACTACGGAGGCATCACTGATTTTGTATTTAATGGTGATCCCGGAAATGACAGCACGAATGTCAATTTTGGAAAACAATTTGTCGACACTGAAAAAGTAATTGTTCATCGTGGTGGAAATAATACACAACTCGACATCAGCATCGGCAATGATCACTACCTGATCGCAGGTATTGAAATACAGCGTGATTATATCGACGGCCGTCCGGATACTGTTCTGTATGGCGAACACACTGCGTGGAATTTCGGTGCATTCGTCCAGGATGAATGGATGGTCAGCGATCGTCTCATCGTTACAGCAGGTGCTCGTTTTGATGAATATTCCATCATTAATATATTTTCAGAAGGAAATGTGAGCCCCAAGATTGCTGCTATATATAAAGCAACACAGAATATTTCCATTCGTGGATTAGTCGCACGTGCATTTCGTAATCCATCAATATCAGAGCGCTTCACCAAATTTGAACAAGGTGGTGGATTGGCCTTTTCTGTAAATCCATTTTTGCGCGCAGAAAAACTTACACTAAGTGCAGAGATAGGAACAAGAATAAATATTACAAAACAGTTGCGCTGTGATGTCGCTTTGTATTACAATCATTACAAAGACATGATCTCTTTCCAACAGCGCTCACTACCCGGTCAGCCATTGCTTTTTGAAGTGATCAATTTGAATAAAGCGATCATGCAGGGCTTTGAGATCTCTGCGGACTATTCACCCTTAACCTGGTTGCGTTTTCAATCCGGTTATACATACCTGGATGCGCGTGATGCATCTGAGGAGCGCTTCAATGATGTGCTTCCGTACAAATCAAAGCACACAGCATTTGCTACTATATATACCACTTTTAAAAATTGGAATGCTTCATTCCAGGCACGAGGCCGCAGCCGCATCGACGAAGTCTTCATTTATCCCGGCAGCGAACCGGATGGCTATATTCTTTACAATGCCCGTGCATCATACTCCATCAATTCCAGGCTGAATGCATCTTTTTCCGTTCAGAATATTGCCAATAAGCAGTACGAGGAGATAGAACGGTACCGAATGGAAGGAAGGACGTTTGCGGTGGGGTTGAATCTCAGTTTGTAATCTATATTCTATGGATGGTCCCTGAGCTTGTCGAAGTGAAGAAAAGGTCTACAGCTCCAATGTAGAGTTCCGCTCGATTTTTTTTCACCACGATTCACCTTTTACAGTAAAATCTCCCTGGAAAAAAATCGAGCGGAACTCATATGTGGGGTTCCAGGTATTTTCTTCCCTTCGACAAGCTCAGGGACCGCTCATTGTCAATGAACTCCTGAAAAACTCAACACACTTCGCTCACAACTCACATTTAAACCTTAATTTTACCCCTCTTAGAATGTAACTATGTCAAATTCAGCTGATTACGCTGCCATTCTGATTCAATTTGGGGTCGCGGCAGGATTTGTGGGGACAACGATGGTGGTGACGCATCTGGCCGGACCGAGACGAGGCACATCCGAGAAGCTCGAAAACTTCGAGTGCGGGATCGAAAGCGTAGGAAATGCCCGTATTCCCTTTTCTATCAAGTACTTTTTGACAGCCATCCTCTTCGTCATGTTCGACGTCGAGGTGATTTTTATGTACCCATGGGCCGTCAATTTTGAGGCGCTGGGCACCATTGGTTTCGTAGAAATGTTGCTCTTCATAGGTACACTACTCCTCGGATTTGTGTACATCATCAAAAAAGGAGCCCTCAAGTGGGACTAAGCCATGCAACAACCTAAGATTCAAAATACAGACATCACCAACTCCAGCCCTCCTCCCGGAGTCGAAGGCCAGGGATTTTTTGCCACCACCCTCGAGAAGACCATCGGACTGGCCCGCGCCAACTCGCTATGGCCTCTCCCATTCGCCACATCCTGTTGCGGTATCGAGTTTATGGCCACCATGGGGTCCAATTATGACCTGGCACGGTTCGGCTCAGAACGGATGAGCTTTTCACCCCGTCAGGCAGACCTCCTGATCGTCGCCGGCACCATCGCCAAAAAGATGGGCCCCGTCCTCAAACAGGTCTATCTCCAGATGGCAGAACCCCGCTGGGTCCTCTCCGTCGGCGCCTGCGCCTGCAGCGGCGGTATTTTCGACACCTATTCGGTCCTCCAGGGCATCGACCAGGTCATCCCGGTAGACGTATATGTCCCCGGCTGCCCACCTCGCCCCGAACAAATCATTGACGGACTCATGAAAGTTCAGGAACTGGTAAAAAATGAGCCCCTCCGCCGAAGAAATTCCCCGGAATACAAAGCACTCCTCTCATCCTACGGCATACAATAATCGATGGCGCTGATCACAAACGAATTTGTCCTCGAACGTTTACAAAATCAATTTGGTGACGCGATCCGTTCGGCCGACATACCCTATGGCATGCTCACACTCGTGATCGATGGGGTCCGCGTGCTGGACATCATGAAATTTCTTCATGAAGATCCGTTGATGAAATTCAAATTTCTCACGGACATCTGTGGCAGTCATTATCCCGATCTGAAAGACGGAGAATTATGTGCAGTATATCATGTGCACAGTCTTGAAAACAATGTGCGCCTCAGGCTGAAAGCATTTTTGCCAATATCAAATCCGGATGTGCCAAGCCTCACACCTTTGTACAGCAGTGCCAACTGGATGGAACGTGAGACGTATGATTTTTATGGCATCAATTTTACAGGACATCCAAACCTGACACGCATACTAAATGTGGATGAGATGGATTATTTCCCATTGCGCAAAGAATATCCGCTCGAAGACGCGACACGAAGAGACAAGGAAGACCATTATTTCGGACGATAAGTAACACCTTACATGAACCAGGTATCGGTAAAAGAAAATAACGCAAACGTAGGACCCGTCATTCACGACGGCCACGACTACGAAGCTGATTACACCACGATCAACCTGGGTCCGACCCACCCTGCCACGCACGGTATTTTTCAAAACGTCCTCACGATGGACGGTGAGATCGTCGTCGATTCAGAACAAACAATCGGCTACATCCACCGCGCATTTGAAAAAATTGCTGAGCGCAGACCATACTACCAGATCACGCCGCTTACTGACCGCATGAATTATTGTTCGTCCCCGATCAATAACATGGGATGGCATATGACGGTCGAAAAATTATTAGGTATTGAAATTCCGAAACGTGCACAATACCTCCGCGTCATCATCATGGAACTTGCGCGCATCTCCGATCACCTGGTGTGTAATGCAGTCATAGGAGTAGATACTGGTGCTCTTACAGGATTTACCTACATGTTCCAGTGGCGTGAAAAGATCTATGATATCTACGAACAAATCTGCGGCGCACGTCTGACTACCAACATCGGCCGCATCGGTGGTCTTGAAAGAGACTTTACAAAATTGACTTACGATAAAATCAATGCGTTCCTGAAAGAATTTCCAAAAGCATTCACTGAATTTGGAAACCTGCTCGAACGTAATAGAATATTTTATGATCGTACAGTTGGTGCAGGGCCAATCAGCGGAGAACGCGCATTAAACTACGGCTTCACAGGTCCTAACCTGAGAGCTGCAGGTGTCGATTACGATGTGCGTGTGATGAATCCGTATAGCTCTTACCAGGATTTTGAATTTGATATCCCTATTGGAGAAAACGGTGACACATACGATCGCTTTATGGTGCGCCAGCATGAGATTTGGCAAAGCCTCAGGATTATTCAGCAGGCATTGGACAATCTGCCCGAAGGAAAATATTATGCTGACGTGCCGGAGTTTTATCTCCCTCCGAAAGAGGATGTATACAACAATATGGAAGCCCTCATCTGGCACTTCAAGATTATCATGGGTGAGTCAGATGTGCCAAAAGGTGAGATCTACCATGCCGTCGAAGGCGGTAATGGTGAATTAGGTTTTTATCTCGTCAGCGATGGCGGCCGCGCTCCATATAAATTGCATTTCAGGAGACCGAGCTTTATATTTTATCAGGCATATCCTGAGATGATAAAAGGTGGTATGCTGTCGGATGCGATTTTGACTTTGAGTAGTTTGAATGTTATAGCGGGAGAGCTGGATGCGTAGGAAGTACGATCCCGATAGCTATCGGGATTTGATGCCGGACTAAGAGATAAAAGACGCCAGACTTATGACACTACCAAATCGAATCTTAATAAATCATGGTTCGACAATTGCTCACCACAAGTAATAGATCATAATAAATCCGCGTTCCTTGCGCCATGTAGGAAAACTGAATACCGAATACTGAATACCGAATACTGAAATGAGTGAAACCCAACATATAAAGTTTACCGCAGAGACCGAGCAACTGATGCGCGGATTGATGAAACGATATCCGGAAGGAAAGCACAAGTCTGCCTTACTGCCGATGCTTCATGTCGCACAGGCAAAGTATGGCTGGTTGAGTGTTCCTGTCATGGACCAGGTAGCGGCTATCCTGGATATCCAGTCAATCGAAGTATATGAAGTAGCCTCTTTCTACAGCATGTATCATATGCATCCTGTCGGAAAATGCATGATCGAGGTATGTCGCACGAGTTCCTGCTGGCTTCGCGGAGCGAATGATGTCATCACACATATCGAAAATAAGCTTGGTATCAAAGAAGGTGAGACTACAGCTGATGGTAAGTTTACGTTGAAAGCTGTGGAGTGCCTGGGGTCATGTGGTACAGCACCCATGCTCCAGATCGGCGAGAAATATTATGAGAATCTGACTCTTGAAAAGGTGGATCAGATCATAGAGGATCATCGTAACATGGAAGGACATTCAAAGTATATGGATCACAACACGTTCCAAATCTCAAAATAAATTGCCGCTAATTCCGCTAATTGACGCTAATTAAAACAACAATAACTATCTATAACCGACACTAATTTCTTAATCGACCGGCGACGTAGAAATTAGTATTTAAAAACTTAATCAGATGGAAAGAGATTACATTCTGCTTGATGAAGCAGGTGATTACTCCAATTATCCGTATTCAATGGAAGTTTATAAAATAATTGGAGCTTGTATGGAAGTGCATAAATACCTTGGAAAAGGTTTTAAGGAGGTTGTTTACAAAGATGCATTGGAATACGAATTTAAGTTGCTGGATATACCCTATGTAAGGGAACAGCCATTTTATATTCCGTATAAAGACATCGTATTGAAGAGGATTTTTTATGCTGATTTTTACTGTTATGGTGCCATTGTAGTGGAAGCGAAAGCAAAGGAAGGAGTCATACATGAAATGTACACGCAAACAATTAATTATCTGGCAGCATCAAAACAACCGCTGGGTTTATTCGTCAATTTTGGCGAAAATTCTTTAGCATTTAGAAGGATCATATTGACTAAATAGGTGAATCATATTAATCTGGCTTAGCGTAATTAGTGTAATTAGCGGCAAATGGAGAGAAGACTTTTATTCGAACATATAGACGTCCCCGGGATCAACACATACGACGTGTACAAATCCAAAGGCGGATACACCTCAGCATTAAAAGCGCTGAAGGAAATGACCCCTGACGCTGTCGTCGAGGAAGTCAAAAAGTCCGGTCTGCGCGGTCGCGGCGGGGCTGGCTTCCCCACTGGCATGAAGTGGAGCTTCCTCGCCAAGCCGGAAGGTGTACCTCGCTACCTCGTCTGCAACGCGGATGAGTCAGAGCCCGGTACCTTCAAGGACCGCTACCTGATGGAACACATCCCGCATCTCCTCATCGAAGGCATGCTCGTCTCAAGTTTTGCTTTAGGAGCGAAAACATCATATATATATGTGCGCGGTGAATTCTTCTACATCATCCGCATCCTCGAACAAGCCATCCAGGAAGCTTACAAGGCCGGTTGGCTGGGAAAAAACATCCAGGGTTCAGGCTTTGACCATGACATGTATGTGCATTGTGGAGCCGGAGCTTACATCTGCGGCGAAGAAACCGCCCTCCTCGAATCCCTCGAAGGAAAACGCGGCAATCCACGGATTAAACCACCATTTCCTGCTGTCAGAGGACTATATGACTGTCCGACAGTAGTTAATAATGTAGAAACAATCGCAGCCGTAGTCCCCATCATCCGGGACGGCGGCGATGAATATGCCAAGATCGGGATCGGCAAATCCACGGGCACCAAATTAATTTCTGCCTCAGGTCACATTAAAAAGCCAGGCGTCTACGAAATCGAGCTCGGTGTCCCGGTAGAAGAATTTATCTACTCCGATGCCTTCTGTGGAGGTATCCTCAACAACAAAAAACTCAAGGCAGTGGTAGCGGGCGGATCATCCGTACCCATTCTGCCCACCGAATTGATCCTGAAGACCGCAGCCGGTGAGCCACGTCTCATGAGCTATGAGTCTTTAGCTGATGGTGGGTTTGCAACAGGCACTATGCTTGGGTCCGGAGGCTTTATCGTCATGGACGAAAGCACCAGCATCGTGTATAACCTGTTCACCTTCACACGGTTCTATCGACACGAGAGCTGCGGACAGTGCAGCCCCTGCCGCGAAGGCACGGCCTGGATGGAGAAGATCCTGGACAAGATCCTCGATGGTCATGGTGAAAAATCAGATGTTGATCTCCTCTGGGATATCCAGCGCAAGATCGATGGAAACACCATCTGCCCGTTGGGCGATGCTGCAGCCTGGCCGGTCGCCAGCGCCATCCGCCATTTCAGATCCGAATTTGAAGAATACGTTTCCAGCCCCCGTAGGCAGGAAGTGAAATACTATTACCACAATTTGAACCAGCCGTCCACGATGGCTTCTTAAAAATAATTGCCCAAATCGCCTGTCAAGTTTGACGGTTTGGATATGTTTGACCCTTGATACAGGTATGGCGAAAGTAACGATAGACGGAATTAGTATTGAAGTACCCGACGGGACGACCATCCTGCAGGCCGCCCGCATGATCGGGCCCTCTGTAGCACCCCCCGCCATGTGCTATTACAGTAAGCTCAAGACCAGTGGCGGCTACTGCCGGACCTGCCTGGTGGAAGTAACTAAAGGATCCGAAAAAGATCCTCGACCCATGCCCAAGCTTGTGGCTTCATGCAGAACTGGTGTAATGGACGGCATGGAAGTAACTAACCAACTTTCACAACGAGTACTGGATGCACGTGCAGGTGTTGTGGAATTTCTTCTGCTCAATCACCCACTCGATTGTCCGATCTGTGACCAGGCCGGCGAATGCGATCTCCAGGACCTTTCTTACAATCACGGTAACTATACGACACGCACCGACTTCGAGCGCCGCACATTTGACAAGATTGATATCGGCGACCTCGTGCAACTCCACATGACGCGATGTATCCTTTGCTACCGCTGCGTAAAAGTGGCTGAGCAGATCACCGATGGACGTGTACATGGTGTCATCAATCGTGGTGATCACTCAGAGATCTCGACTTACATCAGAGAAGCAATTGATAATGACTTCTCCGGCAACGTCATCGATGTATGCCCGGTAGGCGCATTGACAGATAAAACATTCAGATTCAAAAGCCGTGTGTGGTTTACAAAACCAGTAAACGCACATCGCGATTGTGATAAATGCAGCAGCAAAGTAGTGTTGTGGTATAAAGGCGACGACGTATTGCGGGTGACAGGCCGTAAGGACCAGTGGGGCGAAGTAGATGAGTTCATATGCAACACATGCCGTTTTGAAAAGAAAAAAACTTCAGACTGGACCATAGAAGGCGTTCGTGCCATCAGCCGTCACAGTGTGATCTCTGCCAATAAATACAGGAACCTGGTCAAGCCAAACGAATTGCGGATCAATGACATTAAAGCCATCACGGAATAATGGATTGGGGACTACTGCTAGATAAAACCATCCTGATCGTGATCGTCTTTACGATCAGCCTGGCGATTGCCGCTTACTCAACATACGGCGAACGCAAATTCGCTGCATTTTTCCAGGATCGTATCGGACCTAACCGCGCAGGGCCTTTTGGTTTATTACAACCATTAGCTGACGGTGTCAAATTTTTCCTGAAAGAAGAGATCATCCCCAAAGCATCAGATAAATTCCTGTTCATCATCGGGCCGTGCATCTTTATGATGACCGCGCTGATGACCAGTGCCATTATTCCATGGGGCAAATCATTCTATTTTAATGGCAATGAATTTTCCCTTCAGGCAGCTAACCTGAACATCGGTATCCTCTACATCATCGCAGTCGTTTCGATCGGCGGATATGGTATCATGATCGGAGGCTGGGCATCGAATAACAAGTTTGCACTCTTAGGTGCGCTTCGTGCAGCATCACAGATGATCAGCTATGAGTTATCGATGGGGATGGCGATCATAGCCCTGTTATTATTATCAGGTTCACTGAATCTTCGTGAGATCGTGGATATGCAGCAGGGATTTCACTGGAATGTATTTTATCAGCCTGTTGGATTTCTCATCTTCCTCATCTGTGCATTTGCAGAATGTAACCGCGCACCTTTTGATCTTCCGGAATCTGAAAGCGAATTGATCGGAGGTTATCATACCGAGTACAGCTCGATGAAGTTGGGTTTATTCCTTTTTGCGGAATACATAAACATGTTTATTTCTTCCGCGATCATTGCCTGCCTATTCTTTGGCGGCTATCATTTCCCGGGAATTGACAATCTGAATTTATCACCAAACATGGCAGCCACCGTAAGTGTGATGGTCATGTTTGCCAAAATATTTTTCTTCATCTTCTTCTTCATGTGGGTACGCTGGACATTGCCGCGTTTCCGCTATGATCAGTTGATGCGGTTGGGTTGGAAAGTTTTAATCCCACTCTCGATCATCAATGTATTGGCCACAGGAGCCTGGCTCACGTTTGTAAAATAAAGCGTATGTCGCTGACGAATCGTTCAAAAGTAGTTGTCAAGAAAAAGCTCACGCTGATGGAGTCCCTCTATCTGCCTGCCATCATCCAGGGGATGACGATTACGTTTCGTCACCTCTTCAAAAAAGCAGCGACGGTACAGTATCCAGAACAGAAGAGAGATATCGCTCCTGTCTATCGCGGCCTCCACGTATTAAAACGTAATGACAAAGGGCAGGAAAACTGCACTGCCTGTGGACTGTGTGCCGTATCATGTCCTGCAGAAGCTATTACGATCGAAGCTGCGGAGCGAATGCCGGGCGAAGAACATCTCTATAAAAAAGAGAAGTATGCTGCCATGTACGAGATCAATATGCTGCGTTGCATTTTCTGTGGCATCTGCGAAGAAGCCTGCCCTGAAGACGCGATCTACTTAACTGACAGGATACTACCTTCCAACTACCAGCGAAATTCATTTATATACGGAAAAGATTTACTGGTGGAAGGTGTGCGGCCGGAAGACCGTATCGATATAAGCAGTCGTAAAAAGAATTATAAAATGGATGCGAAGTAAGGCTTTGCCCTTGCCCGCTTCTTATATGTTTTGTACCGGATGGACCAACTGATTTTCTACACACTTTCTGCATTGACTCTCGTAAGCGCGTTGGTGGTGGTGTTTGCCAAAAGCCCCATGTACAGTGTGTTGTCCCTGATCGTATGTTTCTTCACGATCGCCGGCCATTACATCCTCCTCAATGCACAATTCCTCGCGATCACACATATCATCGTATATGCAGGCGCCATCATGGTACTCTTCCTGTTTGTGGTCATGCTCCTCAATCTCAATAAAGAATCCGAACAACATAAACCTCTTAAGCTCAGGATTGCCGCTACTATTTCTGCAGGCATGTTATTCCTGACCTTGATAGCATCATTAAAATCAACACAATTTGTTTCCTTCATTGCACCACCTCCATCAGACATGGGAATTGTAGAAAATGTAGGGCAAAAACTTTTCACCGATTATTTATTACCCTTCGAAATATCATCCATCCTGTTCCTGTCAGCAATGATCGGTGCAGTTGTATTGGCTAAACGTGATAAAAAAAGATAATGGGCACAGTCGAACATATCATCCCGCTCAACTGGTACATCTTCGTATCAACATTCCTTTTTTGCATCGGTGTGATGGGCGTAATGTTTCGCAAGAATGGGATCATCATCCTGATGTGTATCGAGATCATGCTCAATGCAGTTAACTTATTATTGGTTGCCTTTTCAGCATATAGTGGAAATACAGACGGACAGGTGTTCGTCTTCTTCATCATGGTGGTAGCGGCTGCGGAAGTAGCTGTAGGCCTTGCCTTGCTGATGAGTATCTATCGGAATATCGGCAGCACCAATATTGATGTGCTCAACAAATTGAAATGGTAGTACAGGCCCGGCCTGCTGACAAATAAAACAACGTGACAGAAAACGTAATAATTGATCCGAATTTGTATTTCCTGGGACTTCTGATCCCGCTCTTTCCATTGCTGGGCTTCCTGGTCAATGGGCTGTTGGGGAAATTTCTTCCCAAGGCCAGTGCCGGATGGATCGGCAGCGGTGCTGTGCTTGCGTCTTTCATCTGTGTACTCTACATATTCAATTCGCTTGGCGTCAATGATGTCATCCGGATTGATTTATTTGAATGGATTGTTTTTTCGGGCATTGATATATCCTTTGGCTTATCAATAGATCCGCTGACAGTGATCATGATGCTGGTCGTTACCGGTGTTGGATTTTTAATTCACCTGTATTCGATTGGATACATGCATGATGATGAAGGGTTTGGCAGGTTCTTTGTCTATCTCAATCTCTTTATTTTCTTCATGTTGCTGCTCGTGATGGGTAGCAATTTCCTGATGATGTTCATTGGATGGGAAGGTGTAGGTCTGTGTTCGTACCTGCTGATCGGCTTCTGGTTTAAAAATGATGCATACAACGATGCAGCTCAAAAAGCATTCGTGATGAATCGTATCGGTGACCTGGGCTTCTTGTTGGCTATGTTTTTTATCCTGTTTCAGTTTGGCACATTGGATTTCGCAGCGGTTGAGCGTCTCGCTCCATCCATTGCAGAACACCAGGGATTGATTACAACAATCGCTTTGTTACTCTTTATTGGAGCTATTGGAAAATCAGCACAGCTTCCTTTGTTTACATGGCTGCCTGATGCTATGGCGGGTCCGACACCTGTATCTGCATTGATCCACGCCGCTACGATGGTAACAGCAGGTATCTACATGGTCGTGCGTTCGAATGTTTTATTTGCATTATCTCCCATTGCATTGAATGTTATTCTTGCTGTAGGTGTAGCAACATCCGTTTTTGCAGCCATCATCGGTCTGAAGCAAAACGATATTAAAAAAGTACTGGCCTACTCTACCGTCTCACAACTCGGTTTGATGTTTGTGGCATTAGGATTAGGTGCGTTCACAAGCGGCATCTTCCACCTAGTAACACATGCATTTTTCAAAGCATTGTTATTCCTTGGTGCAGGTAGCGTGATCCACGCATTACATGGCGAACAGGATATCCGGAAGATGGGTGGTTTGAAAAAATTAATTCCGATCACGTACATCACTTTTTTGCTGGCTTCCTTGGCGATCTCAGGATTTCCATTATTGTCAGGTTTCTTTTCCAAAGATGAGATCCTGGCCCATGCATTTCAGCAAAATATCCTGATCTGGATCATCATCTCATTGAGTTCCCTGCTGACAGCATTTTATATGTTCCGCCTGGTGTATCTCACATTTGCGAATTCATTCCGTGGTACGGATGAAGCGAAACATCACATCCATGAATCACCATGGACAATGACAGTGCCGTTGATCATACTTTGTGTGTTGTCGGTATTTGGTGGCTTGTTAGGTTTACCTGCAGTATTCCATGCACAACACTGGCTTGCAGGATATTTATCTGCAGTTACTGATGGATCTGCCCAGTATCTCCATCACGCAGAACATCTCAGCCACTCGATGGAAATTATCCTGATGTCAATTGCCGGCGTTGGTGCGATCCTGATGATCCTCTTTGCCCGTCATCAATATGTAACGAAAAAACAATTGCCTCCCGCTGACGAATCACTCACCGGTTTTGAAAAACTGGTAGCCAATAAATTTTACGTAGATGAATTGTACGAACGATTTATCTCACAACCTGTATTCAAGATGTCAGAAGGCTTTGGTGGCTTTGTGGATAAGAAGATTCTTGACCGAGTGGTCAATGGAGTTGGTACTGTCGTTGACATGAGTGGGAAGACGCTGAGGTTATTGCAAACTGGAAATACAGGCTTCTACATATTCGCGATGGTGATTGGTATGATTGTGATCTTTATAATTCGACTGCTGATCTGATGATGACCTTACTCCTCTTATTCGTTCCTTTAGTGTCAGCACTCGTCGTGTATCTCGCGGGTCAGAAGCTGGCATCAAAAGTGGCACTGGGTCTCGCCGTGGTCGAATTAGCTATCTCCGGTATTGCCTTGAGCATGTATCTCAAAGAAGGTCCAGAACCATTTTATGTTTTTCATGAATGGATCGCATCACCAAAGATCAGTTTTCACCTGGCGCTCGATGGCTTAAGCTTGTTGCTTGTTATCCTGACCAACCTGCTGATACCAATTATCATACTGAGTACATTTCACCGGCTCATACCGAATGCAAAAAGTTATTTCGCGCTCATCCTGATGATGCAGTTTGCATTAGTGGGTGTGTTTATGGCAATGGATGGATTGTTGTACTACATCTTTTGGGAACTCGCACTTATCCCGATATACTTCATCGCGTTACGCTGGGGTGGTCCGAATCGTGTTCCTGTTACGTTGAAGTTTTTCATCTATACACTTGCAGGAAGTTTATTAATGCTGTTCGGCTTTATCATGTTGTACTGGTACAATCCACAACAGTCCTTCGATATCCGCGAATTGTATAACCTAGCGATCTCTGGGAGCAATCAAAGCTGGTTGTTCTGGATGTTCTTCCTCGCATTTGCGATCAAGATCCCGATCGTGCCATTTCATACATGGCAGGCGGATACCTATCGTGAGGCACCGACACAGGGCACGATGCTTCTTTCCGGTATCATGCTGAAGATGGGTATTTATAGTCTGTTGAGATGGTTGCTACCTATAGTTCCGCTGGGTGTTGCTCAATGGGGACCACTAGCTATTACACTCTGTGTAGTTGGTATTATGTATGCATCGATCATTGCGATCAAACAAGACAACATTAAAAACTTACTCGCGTATTCATCACTGGCGCACGTGGGATTAATCTCAGCTGGTGTTTTTGCAATCAATCTGCATGGCTTTCAGGGAAGTGTTGTACAGATGCTGGCGCATGGTATCAATGTGGTAGGGCTTTTCTTTTGCGCAGATATCATTTTTAATCGCACGAATACTTTAAGCATAGATGGTCTTGGTGGTATCCGTAACCTGGCCCCGAAATTTTCCACCATGTTTATGGTGATCCTGCTGGGTAGTGTTGCTCTTCCGCTGACGAATGGATTTATTGGTGAATTCCTGTTACTCTACGGGGTATATGAATACAATATCTGGCTGAGTGCATTTGCGGGATTGACGATCATCCTGGGAGCAGTGTATATGCTGCGCATGTATAAAAAAGTAATGTTGGGAAATACCGGCACACGAGTGCAGAGTTTCCCGGATCTATACTGGAATGAATTTTTGGCGTTGGGTATCATCGTGGTATTAGTGATCGTGATGGGATTATATCCAAAGCCGGTGTTAGAAATTGCCGAGCCTGCGCTGCAGCTTATTTTAGATAAAACGATTGTCCAATAAACAGAGACGCTGGTGTACACATTAATCTATACATGTTGTCTTGGTCTGCTCTGCCTGGTGGGAGAAATTCTCAACCTGCGCAAGCTGCTCATTCCGATGATCCTGGCAGGCCTTGCAGCAATCTTCGTGGTTAACTGTATGGAGTGGGATGCAGCGGGTCCTGTGATCATCGGGGGCATGGATATGTCTCACATGATGCGGGTCGATTCGTATTCCATTGCGTTCAGTGGCTTATCGATTTTTACCGCGATGCTCATCTTTGCATTGACAGGTAATTTTTATAAAAATGAAGAACATCATCTCTCCGATTACCTGGCCATCCTCGTATTTGTACTGACAGGTGCACTTGTCCTCTTTTCGTTTTATAACCTGGTGATGTTGTTTCTCGGCATTGAGATTGTGTCCATATCATTGTATGTCATGGCGGGTAGCCGCAGACAGGACATCAGGTCTAATGAGGCGGGTTTTAAATACTTCCTCATGGGGTCGTTTGCATCGGCCATACTCCTGTTTGGTATCACCCTGATCTTTGGTGCGACCGGATCATTCGAGCTGGATAAGATTGCTGCATTTGCATCCAGTGGCACCGACTCTACATTGTTACACATTGGTGCGTTGCTGGTGATCTCAGGTATGTTATTTAAAGTGGCAGCAGTGCCCTTTCATTTCTGGAGCCCGGATGTGTATGAAGGTTCTCCGTCACTGGTGACAGTCATGATGTCTACGCTGGTGAAAGTGGCATTCTTTGCAGCATTCTTTAGACTGATGTCTGTGGGACTTTCAGGCATACATGATTATACGAGTGACATTCTTTCCCTGGTAGCAGCCCTGACATTGATTGCAGGTAACCTGATTGCGCTCAGCCAGAATAATTTCAAACGACTCCTGGCCTATTCAGGTATTTCGCATGCGGGGTATATGTTGCTTGCAGTGTTGAGTATTGAAAATGAGGCTTCATCAGCTTTGTGGTACTATGGTGCTGCATACGTACTTGCGACCATTGGTGCATTTGCTGTGGCGATTCCTGTATTCTACTTTCGCAATGATGAGACAATTGATGCATTCAATGGTCTTGGCAAGAAAAATCCATTGCAGGCTGCTTTCCTTACGATCAGCATGTTGTCCCTCGCAGGTATTCCACCACTCGCAGGATTTTTAGGAAAATATTACATCTTCTCAGAAGCGATCCGCAGTGGCTATATCTGGCTGACGATCGTTGCAGTTCTTGCGTCCATCGTAGGTATCTATTATTATTTTAAAGTCATCCTGGCGATGTATACGAAAGACACAGTTGAACCTGAGGTTAAGTCACCGATGTTGTATACGGTTGTGATGATTGTATGTGTGGTGTTGTCGCTTTTGTTGGGTGTATGGCCAGGGCCGTTTACGAATTTGCTGTAGCTTCGTCTAACCCCTTCACCCTGAAAGGAAGTGCTCCGTCTAACCCCCTACCCCCTGAAAGGGGGACTTTAGGTCCTTATATTTCACTGCTTCTTTTTT
>JANPKZ010000382.1:0-4798 GCA_031426295.1 Saprospiraceae bacterium | reverse complement strand
CCGAAAGACATACGCGCCTCAATGATTGGTGCCATCAGTGTACGTATTGAAGAACCAGTATTTGAATCGCAAACAAAAACAAAATTAGGCTCCAATAATATTGCGCCTGACGGACCAACTGTCCGCAGTTTTATCAATGATTTTGTCACACAACATCTTAACAATTTCCTTCATAAAAATCCGGAAGCTGCCAAAGAGATTTTAAAACGGATACAGCAATCTGAACGGGAACGAAAAGAAATAGCGGGTATTAAAAAACTGGCCAATCAAAGAGCCAAGTCTGCCAATCTTCACAACAAAAAACTCCGCGATTGTAAAGTGCATCTCAACGACAATACAAAAGTTGACACGATGCAAAAGGAACGAACCACTGTATTTATAACAGAAGGAGATTCTGCATCCGGATCATTAACCAAAGCCCGTGATGTACAAACGCAGGCTGTGTTTTCATTGCGGGGTAAGCCATTGAATTGTTATGGTCTTACTAAAAAAGTAGTGTATCAGAACGAAGAATTAAATCTGCTGCAGCACGCGTTGAATATTGAAGATGGTCTTGATGATCTTCGATATAACCAGGTAGTGATCGCTACAGATGCAGATATCGATGGTATGCACATCCGGTTATTGCTACTTACATTTTTCCTTCAGTTTTTTCCTGAGTTAGTCCGTGAAGGTCACTTGTTTATTCTTGACACACCTTTATTCCGTGTGCGCGACAAACAAAAGACATATTACTGTTACAGCGAAAAAGAAAAACAGGAAGCAATCAAGAAACTTCGTGGGAAACCAGAGATCACCCGATTCAAAGGTCTGGGAGAGATCTCTCCCGATGAATTTGGAGCATTTATCGGAGAAAACATCCGCCTCGAACCCGTCCTGATCCAGGATGACAGTAGCATCGATCAGATCCTTGAATATTATATGGGTAAGAATACCATGGAGCGGCAGGAATTCATCATCGATAACCTGAGGGTTGAGATCGATACGGCAGAGGTGCTGGGAACTGAGGCGCTGGAGCCTTTAGAAGCCTAGATTCTCCAACCCCCAACCCCTGAAAGGGGAGACTTAAGATTTCCTATTCTCTCCCTGAAAAGAGAAAATCCCAAACTTGTACTGAGCGAGGAGTAGACTGAGCGTCGAATGTGTCGAAGTATCCCAAATCCCAAATATCAAATCAAAAATCAAAAATCCCAAATTTACCTGCAACCGCGTTTTGCACCCATTTCCCCAAAATCAACGTTTATAGCCTGGACATCTCCATTGATTACCTGCCTTATTGGCACTAGTTTTCGCATAAAATGCGCTTCTGGCAGGTTATAATTGCGTGGAATGATAATTGAACCACCCCAAATGGAGGATATCAATCCTCCATGACATATCGTAAATACTATGTTTGAAGATATTCTGATTGGCAGCGGTACTAGTGAAGAAAATGAGTTCATGCCCATAATCTCAGTTGATGAAGAAGAAATTCCTGCATCCGGCGAAGATCTGCCTGAGCTGGTCCCAGTACTTGCTTTAAAAAATACTGTCCTTTTTCCCGGCATCGTCATTCCGATTACGGTGGGACGAGAGAAGTCAATGAAGGCTGTGCGGAAAGCACATGATACCAATAAGCTGATAGCCGTACTGGCTCAAAAAGATGATGATACGGAAGATCCCCAGGTAGAGGATCTGTTCCAGATCGGAACGATGGCCCGTATCCTCAAAGTGCTGAAGATGCCGGATGGCTCTATCACCGCCATTTTGCAAGGCCGATCCAGGTTCAACCTGGTCGCAATGGACTCTACGGAACCATATCTTGTAGCGCGCATAAAAGCGAAAGATTATATTAAACCTGAAGGCAAGCTTGAATTCGAAGCAATCATCGGTTCGATCCGGGATCTTGCAGAAAAGATCATCAAGCTGTCACCCAATATTCCTTCCGAAGCTGTCGTGATGATTCGCAATATTAAAAGCGATACACACCTGCTGGGTTTTATTTCTTCCAACCTTGGAATTGAGAATACCAAAAAACAAGAGTTACTTGAGATCGAACATTTAGATACACTCGCCAGTGAGGTATTTAAAATGATGCATACCGAAATGCAAATGCTGGAATTAAAAAGCCAGATCGATTCGAAAGTAAGAGTCGATATCGAAAAACAACAACGTGATTATTTTCTCAACCAGCAACTGAAAACGATCCAGGAAGAATTGGGTGCGAATCCTCAGGAAGCTGAGATCCGTGCGATGGTGGAGAGAAGCAAAAAGAAAAAGTGGAGTAAGACTGTTCAGGATACGTTTGACCGGGAAATTGCAAAAGTACGGAGGATCAATCCGCAGGTAGCAGAATACAGTTTGCAATTAAGTTATCTCGAACTACTTCTCGACCTTCCATGGGAGTCGTACACGAAGGATAATTTTGATCTGAAAAATGTAAGGAAGATTCTCGATGAAGATCATCATGGATTGGAAGATGTCAAAGAACGTATCATTGAACATCTTGCGGTTTTGAAACTGAAAGGTGATATGAAAGCACCGATCCTGTGTCTCGTAGGCCCTCCGGGTGTTGGTAAAACATCACTTGGAAAATCAGTGGCACGTGCACTGAAACGCAAATTTGTGCGCATGTCCTTAGGTGGTCTACATGATGAATCAGAGATCAGGGGTCATCGTAAAACATATATTGGTGCCATGCCTGGTCGTATTATACAATCGATCAAAAAGTCTGGTGCATCCAATCCCGTTTTTATTCTCGATGAAATTGATAAAGTAGGAAAAGACTTCCGAGGCGATCCATCTTCTGCATTATTGGAGGTATTGGATCCGGAACAGAATTCTACATTTTATGACAATTACCTCGAGCTGGAATATGATCTGTCGAAAGTGATGTTTATTGCCACGGCCAATTCGTTGCAGACTATACAACCTGCATTGCTGGACCGGATGGAGATCATCAACATCAGTGGATATTCAACTGAGGAGAAAATTGAGATTGCCAAAAAACATTTGATCCCGCGTCAACGTAAAGAGCATGGATTAAAACCTCCTCATGTCAAGTTGAAAGATGACGTGTTGCGTGAGATAGCTGAAAGTTATACACGTGAATCTGGTGTGCGCAGCATGGATCGAAGGCTTGCATCTGTCATGCGATATGTGGCTAAGAATGTTGCGATGGAGGATAAATACAATCCTGTGATCTCAAAATCACAATTGCCTGATATCCTGGGACCAGAACGATACGATTCAACATTATACACTGAGTCGCATAGTAATGGTGTTGCGATAGGTCTTGCATGGACGAAAGTGGGTGGAGATATTTTATTTATCGAATCGAGTTTAAGCCCCGGTAAAGGAAAACTTACATTGACAGGTAATTTGGGTGACGTGATGAAAGAGTCTGCTACTACTGCGCTGAGTTTTATAAAAGCGCACGGTGAGAGTCTCGGCATTGATACCACAACATTTGAAAATACCGACATTCATATCCATGTACCGGAAGGCGCGATTCCAAAAGATGGACCTTCTGCCGGGATCACAATGTTGACATCTATTGCTTCTGCCTTTAAAAAGAAGCCGGTGAAGAGTCACCTGGCGATGACGGGAGAGATAACATTGCGGGGGAAAGTATTGCCCGTGGGTGGTATCAAGGAAAAAGTACTGGCTGCAAAACGTGCAGGGATTAACCAGATCATCCTGTCGTCTTCCAATAAGCGACATGTGGATCAGATCAAACCTGAATATCTGAAAGGTGTGAGCTTTACCTATGTGGATAAGATGGAGGAAGTACTCCAGCAGGCGTTGGATTTGTGGTCCTTCTGACAAACGTGAAGGTTAAAAGGCTGTTAAAATTGCAATCTTTCACAGTGCGTTTCCACTAAAGGAGCGTTAGGAAAAGGATTGAAACCATACCTTTAAGCAATGACCCTCAGACCCTATATAGGCCAGCTAACTAGTTGGAGAAACCTCATCTGTATTGCATTCCTCATCTTTCTTGCACCATTGGTTTCCAATGCGCAGGATGATGATGTTCGTGTAGTGCAATTTTCAGGTAAAGTTGTCACTGAGGAAAATGAAGGGATGGTTGGGGTGCCATATGCTGCTATTTCTGTCAGGGGAACCTATCGGGGTACGTTTTCAGATTTTGATGGATTCTTTTCAATCGTCGTGCGGACAGGGGAGACGCTTGTATTTTCTGTTCTGGGTTATAAAGATGCATTTTTTAGAGTTCCTGATACATTAACTACGGACAGGTATACCATCTTTCAGATTATGACTCAGGATACGATATTGTTGCCTGAAGCGGTCATTTATCCCTGGCCGGATCCCGATCATTTTGTAGCGGAATTTCTAGCCATGGATGTTCATGATGATTTAGAAGACATAGCTGCAGAAAATTTATCTGACAAAGTGATGATCCAGTTGCGCGAATATCTTCCTTCTGATGGACCAGAACACCAGGCCTTATATCTCAAACAGCAGTCGCAGAAATATTATTATGAAGGGCAGATCCGTACGCCGCAGATATTAAATGCGTTTGCGTGGAAGCAGTTTATTGAAGCATGGAAGCGAGGGGATTTTAAGCGGAAGAAGCCGAAGTAGAAATTGGAAATTGAAGAAATTAGAAATTAGAAATAGAATTCAAAAATCTAGAATCTAAAATCCAAAATTCAAATGCCTCACAAACTTGTGAGGCATTTTCTTTGATGGAATAAGAAATTATATGATACAATATATTTTCTTAACCTGAAATTGAAATCAAACAAAAACTTTGATCGAAATATAACGAATGTCTATTTAGTTTTTTTTGTTTTAC
>JANPKZ010000381.1:0-1740 GCA_031426295.1 Saprospiraceae bacterium | reverse complement strand
CCGATGGACTCCCCCTGGTTGCTGAGCTGCAGCACAGGATTGAAGGAAAGCATGTCGAAGCATCAGGAGGCATTGGGTGAAAAAGACTTAAGGTCCCCCTTTCAGGGGGTAGGGGGTCAAACGGGTTCTGACAGCCTCACCATCTACATCTTCCTCCTTAACGAATGCGTCATCAGCCAGTTCTACACCCCACTCCTCACAGATTTTTATAAAAAATACCACGACCAGAAAGTTGGCTTCATAGGTTATTTCCCCAGTTTCAATGACAAACCAGAGGCTATAGAAGCATTTGGGAAGAAGTATAAGCTCGATTTTCCCTTAAAACAGGACTATTATAAGGTCTGGACTAAAAAAATGGGCGCCACGGTAACTCCTGAAGTTGCCGTATGGGACCACCGGACTGACCGACTCATCTATCGTGGCCGCATTGACGACAGCTATGTACGGGTCGGAAAACGCAAACTTCATCCGCAAAGCCCTGACCTTAAGAATATAATTGACCATTGGCTTTTAAACGAAACCCCTGACACGCTTGTCCAAACGCAGGCGATCGGGTGTTTTATCAGTTTTAATGGGCCCCTGGATAAGGAGTGACAAAGATTTGTGTGTGGTCCTTGATCTTACCCTTTTGGTTGGTTATAATCCCTGGCAGATGATTTTTTGACGCCAGACTAATGGACGCCAGACTTGTGGTGAGCTTGTCGAATCCATTCCAGACTCTAGACGCAATAATATTCTGGTAATCATGAATTACATTGAGAGTATCCATGCAAGCATTAAATATCCGCGTCATAAGTCTCCTGTCTGGCGTCTTTCAGTCTAGCGTCAAAAGCTCCTTGGGACGCTACATGGTAATCCCCCATGAAGATCAAGGAGAAACACCAAATGCATCAATCCTAAATCGTAAATTGCATCTTAAATTGTCTTATCACAATTTCGACGATCAAAAAATCCAAAATCCAAAATCCAAAATCGTAAATTTCCTTCATGAGAACCCTACTGCCTCTTATCATATTTACTGTGCTGAAAGTAAATGCCGTCTCACAGGATGTGACCTTCACCAAAGACATAGCAACGATCATCTATGACAACTGCACCAAGTGTCATCGACCCAATGAAATCGGTCCGTTCCCAATGACCAACTACGATGAGATCCTGCCCTGGGCACCATCTATTAAGTATGTGACATCGATCCGGTACATGCCACCATGGAAAGCCGATCCACACTTTTCCCGATTCATTGGAGAGCGTGTACTTACAGAAGAACAAATTAATCTCATCGGCGAATGGGTAGACAATGGAGCGCCATATGGAATTGCATCTGAAGAACCAGCACTTCCCAATTTTCCAACAGGTTCACAGGTAGGTACACCTGACCTTGTCCTGAAGATGTCAGAAGCATTTGTACACCAGGGAGGTAACCAGGATGAATACCGGGTATTTGTATTGCCGACAGGCCTGACGGAAGACAAGCAAGTTTCTACAATTGAGTTACGTCCGGGAAATAAAAAAGTATTGCACCATGCATTGTTCGCATTTGATGTAACAGGGACTGCAAAAGCTTTGGATGATGCAGATCCGCAATATGGATATGATGGTTTCGGCGGATTTGGAATTGATGAAGCGATGGATAATATGTTCCCGGGTTATGTACCGGGTCAAAAACCTGTTCCGTATCCGGAAGGACTTGGACAGATATTACCTGCTGGTTCTGATCTTTTAATGCAGGTGCATTATGGC
>JANPKZ010000380.1:0-7487 GCA_031426295.1 Saprospiraceae bacterium | reverse complement strand
GTACATCGTACATTTCTTCCTGGTATTGGAACATACCATTTTTATACAACCAGCCTTCCTGGCTGCCATCAGAAACCATCAAGGATGTTCCTTCAGGTCCTGCACCTTCAAGGCTCAGGAGATGATCATGAACAACCGCTTTTTGGCTTTCATCAAAGAATAATTGCAATGGTGAGATATCTGAATACCTGAGGATCAATCGGGATTGAGGCTCATCCTTTCCAACAAAAACAGGTAACCCGAATTTAGGTTCGGCAGACGTGACATCAAGTATATCGGCCACTTTTGTATTCTCAGATTCATTTTCTGCATTGAATCCAAAGAGCAGGTAATATGTCTTACGATCTTTTTCAAACGGAATGATCTTATAATACAGAGCCCCGTACCAGGCGGATGGAGAATAGATATTTCGCTGGGATCCGTTCACCCAGGGTCGGGTATCTTTCAGCACGACCAGGCGATCCGCCCACTGAATGATGCCACCATACTTATGCTCGGACCTGGAGATTTTAAGCTGCCATGTGACAATTCTAAAGTCAACACCTTTCAGAACAGAGAACCACCGTATGCTGTCAAGGGATGCGTTGTAAGAATCCGGCATGCTCAGGAAATCACTCATGGCTTCCTCAAACAGGTCATAGGCTTTGAAGCGATGCTCTTCTGCTTCAGCATTGACCAT
This sequence comes from Saprospiraceae bacterium, assembly GCA_031426295.1. Classification (GTDB taxonomy): domain Bacteria; phylum Bacteroidota; class Bacteroidia; order Chitinophagales; family Saprospiraceae; genus Opimibacter. The sequence goes on along the minus strand of JANPKZ010000380.1, from coordinate 6,808 downwards.
GACGTCTGAATAAAACCGGATGTCTTCAAGGAGAGCCTTAGATTCTTTCGGCTGGGCCTTTCCGGTAGTAGTAATAACGGCAAGTGCCGCAGCAATGCATAAAATGCGCTTCATTGGCATATAAACGGATTGAGAGTAAAATGATTGCACTAACCCCGCCAACCCGCTTGCAGCTGCAGGAGTTCAAAGGGATTGGTCTGATAAGGAATTGATAACATCTGGTCGCAATATATGATAGGTAAATTAAATACATTTGTAGTCCATGAACATCTACAGGGGTTTATCCGCTCTGCCGGAATTTCAGAACTCTGTCATTACCATTGGCAGCTACGATGGTGTTCATGCGGGTCACCAGAAAATTCTTCGTCGCGTCCAGCAGCTCACTGAGGAAATCAATGGTATCGATGTCGTGATCACTTTCCATCCCCATCCACGCGAAATCGTTAATCCAAAGGATGATGATCTGCAGATCCTGACCACTCTAAATGAGCGCTTAGAATATTTCAAACGCCTGGGTGTATCAAACGTGGTCATCGTTCCATTTACCATTGAATTTTCACAACAACCTGCACAGGAATATATCGAGCGATTTATTGTCTCCAGGTTTAATCCAACATATATCGTGATTGGTTATGATCACCGCTTTGGGATCAATCGCTCAGGTGATGTGGAGTTATTGAAAATGTACGGAAATGATTACGGCTTTAAAGTTGTACGGATCGACGAACAGGAAACACGTGATCTGACAATCAGTTCGACTCGTATTCGTGAAGCATTACGGGACAATAAAATTGAGCTGGCCAATGAATTATTAGGACATCCATTCATGATCAAAGGACCAGTTGTTACAGGCAACCGTATTGGCCATCATATTGGATTTCCAACAGCGAATCTACAGGTAACAGATCATCGTAAATTATTGCCACGTGATGGCATCTTTGCGGCTACAGCTTCAGTCGATGGTGTTGTCTATCCTGGCATGTTGTATATCGGATTGCGCCCAACAATCGAATCGCAACAGGAGCGACGTGTAGAGATCAATATTTTTGATTTTGATCGACAGATTTACGATAAAGAGATAATTATTGAGATCCACAAATTCATTCGCGGCGATCGTCAGTTTGCCAATATGGAGGAATTGAAAGTTGCGATGGCCGAAGATGAATTGAATTGCAGGAAATTTTTTAATACGCGTTCCTTTCAGGGCCCTGAAGTTGCCACCGTGATTCTGAATTATAACGGGAAAGATTTTTTAGAAAAATATCTTCCCTTTTTTAAGTCGAATACGTACACGAATCACAAACTATATGTTGTTGATAATGCATCCACCGATGGATCCCTCCGTTGGCTGCGTACAAATCATCCTGGGATAGAAGTAATCGCGTTATCAAAAAATGAAGGGTATGCAGGTGGATACAATGTAGCGCTCTCAAAGATCCAGAGTAAATATTATGCGATTGTCAACAGTGATATTGAGATCACACCCGATTGGCTGGATCCGATCATACGAATGATGGAAGCCGATGAAACAATTGCATCTGTGCAACCTAAAGTTTTATCTGAAACACAACGCGGTTACTTTGAATATGCTGGGGCAGCAGGTGGGATGATGGACGCTTTGGGCTATCCATTTTGCAGAGGCAGGATTTTGCAAAAAACAGAACGGGATACAGGACAGTATGAAGATGCGATTCCGGTATTCTGGGCATCGGGTGCCGCGTTTGTCATCCGGAGTGACGCATTTCATAAAGCCGGGGGTTTTGATCCCGATTATTTTGCTCATCAGGAAGAAATTGATCTTTCATGGAGACTACAGTTGATGGATTATAAAATTATGAGCAACCCCGCATCCATTGTATATCATGTAGGAGGTGGCACATTAAATTATAACACCCCTCAGAAAATTTATCTCAACTTCCGGAACAACCTTGTCACGCTGTGTAAATATTTACCCGGTATCGATTTGTTTTGGATACTTGTTCTGCGCTGGATGCTGGATACACTCGCGGGTTTACGGTTTATTGCATACGGTGAGTTTAAAAATATGTTTTCTATCGTTCGGGCACATTTTTATATGTACGGACATATCAAAAAAATACACAGAAAAAGAAAAGCCGCAGCTCTGGCATACAAACAAATGTCGCTTCCTGACCTTACAGGTGTATACGGTGGCAGTATCCTTGTAGAGTATTATACGCGTCTCAAACGCAAGTATAGTGAACTCGTGAAGCCATGAAAGATATTCCTGAGATCATCTTTTACAACGACACCCTCGTAGGTCTTTATAAACCTTCCGGATTGTTGAGTGTTCCTGATCGGTACCACGAAGACAAACTGTCAGCTTCCATGTGGGTGCTTTCCAGGTTTCCGGAGGCGCGCCCCCTGCATAGGCTGGATTTTGAAACGAGCGGAATCGTACTGTTTTGCAAACATCCTGACGCATTTGGCTGGTATAGTGATCAGTTTGAAAAACGCACAGTTTCAAAATCATACCTGGCCATAGTAGAGGGAAAATTGCTTCAGATGGAAGGCGTGATCGACCAGCCTCTGTTTACCCAGACTACCGGCAAAGTGATCATTACAAAACGCGGCAAAGAGAGTGTTACCAATTGGCGGGTGATTGAGGTTTTTCGGAATCATACTCTCGTAGAAGCCAATCCAGTTACAGGAAGGACTCACCAGATACGGGTGCATCTGTCATCTATTGGACACCCGGTTCTATGTGATACTACTTATGGAGCTTCCGGACCTTTTATGCTTTCATCGGTCAAAGGGCGGAAGAAATACAAGTTGGGGAAGGATGAGGAGCAGGAAAAACCACTTTTTGACAGGACTGCTTTACATTCATCTTCCATCGGGATAGAAGACTTTAGAACGCATGAGAAAATCCGGATTGAGTGCGGATTGCCAAAGGATATGAGCATGGTGCTCCAAAAATTAAAACAATATTCGGCCATACCCCAATAGTTAAATATATTTAATATGTTTGCGCCGAATTGACAATCAAGATGAAAGGAATTTACATTCCCATTTCCCTACTAATGATTTTAAGTATGACAATGATGCAAGCATTGTCCTGCAAGCAAGCGCCTGCAATGGATGATCAACATGTTACATCTCATAAAATAACACCGCCGGACTGGGCAAAAAATGCAAATATCTACGAAGTCAACATCCGTCAATATACGCCTGAAGGAACCTTCGATGCATTTCGTTCCCATCTTCCCCGTTTGAAAAAAATGGGTGTCGATATTCTTTGGCTGATGCCTGTCCACCCGATCAGTGTCCCCAAACGTAAAGGGTCATTAGGCAGCTATTATGCAGTCTCTGATTTCCAGGCTATTAATCCACAATTTGGTACACATGAGGACTTCAAAGAACTGGTAGATGCAGCACATGCCCAGGGTATGTACCTGATCATAGACTGGGTACCTCACCACACCGGCTGGGACCATCCCTGGATCACAGAACACCCGGAATATTATAACAAGAATGACAAAGGTGAGATCCGCGATCCGATCAATGAAGAAACTGGTGAACCCTGGGGCTGGACAGATGTCGCAGAACTAAACCTCGACAATCCTGAAATGCGCAGGCATGTAGTCGATGACATGATCTTCTGGTTAGAAGATTACAACATCGATGGTTTCCGCGTGGACCATGCACATGGTTTACCCGCTGACTATTGGGATGAGGTAAACAAAACCCTGGCGGCGCTTAACAAGCCCATTTTCATGTTAGCTGAGGGTGAAGAAAATTATCTCCGCAATGACTCAAATTTTGTTGCAGGATATGCCTGGAGATTTCATCACCTGATGAATGATATCGCAAGGGGTGAAAAAAGTGTAAATCAACTTGACACCGTATTGGATTCAGATCGCGGCCGCTACACATACGGTTACAATATGTACTTCACGAGTAACCATGATGAAAACAGTTGGGCAGGCACAGAATTCGAGCGCATGGGCGAAGGAGCAAAAACTTTTGCTGCTTTCAGTTCGACGATCGATGGCATGCCCCTGATCTATAGCGGGCAGGAAGAACCATTGAAAAAACGTCTTGCGTTTTTTGAAAAAGATACCATTCCTTTTCACACATACAGTTACGAGTCTTTTTACACCACACTTCTTAATCTGAAAAAGAAAAACAAAGCTCTTTGGAACGGGAAGGATGGTGGTTTGTCAAAACGTGTAAACGTTTCTGACAAAGTCTATGCATTCATGCGTGAAAAAGATGGCGACCGTTTTGTTGGGATCTTTAATTTGTCTGATAAACCACAGACCACACAACTGGTAATTCCGGTCAAGGAGATGACGGATGTTTTTTCTGGTAAGGCTGCAGATATCCCCAACAACCAGGAGATCCAGCTGGCCGCCTGGGAATTTTTGTTGTATTCAAATAAATAAAATGAAAGTCCATCTGTGGGCTTTTGGAGCTCCCTCAGATGAATGGGTGTCCAGGGGTGAGAATATTTACACCAAACGTATTGAACGTTACCTCCCATTCGAATACAAACATATCCAGGCTTCTAAAAGTAACATCGCATCCCAGGTATTGGCTGCAGAAGCTAAATGGTTGAAAACACAAATGGAGCAATCTCCGGCCCGGCTCATTTTGCTGGATGAAAATGGTGACTCATTTTCTTCAATTCAGTTTTCTAAAAACCTTGAATCCTGGCGTCAGGGTACACACAAACGTCTTGTGTTTCTGATCGGCTCTGCATATGGATTTGATGAAGAAGTATATAAGATGGCCAACGGACGTCTGAGTATTTCTTCCATGACCTTACCCCACCAGTTATGCCGGCTTTTATTTCTCGAGCAGATATACAGGGCATGTACTATATTGAGGGGCGAGTCATATCACCATGAATAAGTAATCCGTATTTCTCACCAAACTATTCACCGATGGGAGTTTCCATCACCCTGATCATCATCATTTTCACTTCACTGATTTCCTGGCAGGGATTTAATAATTACCAGGTTATTGACCGGTTGAAACATCATCCTGTACGTGAGGTGGGGGCGAAAGAATATTACAGGCTTCTGACATCAGGATTCGTTCATGCAGATTGGATGCACCTGATGGTCAATATGTTTGTCCTCTACAGCTTTGGGGAATACATCGAAAACTATGTGATCAGTATTTTTGGAAATATCCAGGGCCGGATTATTTTTCTCGTGATGTATATGCTGAATATCATCATCGCAAATTTGCCCACCACGATGCGTCATCAAAACAATCCATCGTTTTCAAGTATTGGCGCATCCGGAGCAGTCAGCGGTATGGTATTTATTTTCATCCTGCTCCAGCCATGGGCGATTTTAAACCTGTTTTTTATCATTCCTGTTCCAGCTATTATTGCCGGTATCATCTATCTCATCTATTCAAGCTGGGAAGCCAGGAAAGAACGTGGCCGCATTGATCATTCCGCACACTTTGCCGGCGCACTTGCAGGCATGCTCATGATCATCCTCCTCAACCGTGAGATCATCAATGATTTTTTTACAAAACTCATCGCTGATTTTCCATTACGGTAAATCCCACGTTCCTCTTTGTTTGCGTTTGGCCGAGTGTGTTTTTTGACACCAGATTAAAAGATATCAGATGCCAGACTCGTAACTTATTTTTGATTTTTGATTTTTGATTTTTGATTTGTGAGCGTTTTAAGGACTAATATTCACGAGGTGAAAATTTCAAGTTAGAATTTAAATCTCCATTTCAAAATCTAACAACGCACGATTCACACCTCATAACTCACAACTCAAAACTCACGAATCACGAATCACGACATAAACGGATACCTGTAATCCTTCGGCGGATTAAAATTCTCTTTGATCGTTCTTGCAGAAACCCATCTGTACAGATTCAACACACTTCCTGCTTTATCATTTGTACCGGAAGCTCTGGCTCCACCAAATGGTTGTTGGCCAACAACGGCACCGGTTGGCTTATCATTGATATAAAAATTACCGGCCGAATGACGAAGACGTTCTGTAGTCATCGCGATTGCATTCCGGTCATTTGCAAAAACAGCACCTGTTAATGCATAACCGGATGTTGTGTCAAGGATTCCAAGTACTTTTTTATAATCCTCATCTTCATATATATAAACAGTAAGCACCGGCCCAAACAGTTCTTCACACATGGTGATATACATTGGATCCGTTACCTGTATCACGGTTGGCTCAATAAAATATCCTTTTGATTTGTCAAAACCTCCACCGGAAATGATTTTAGTACCCTTATCTTTTTTCGCTTTTGTGATATAGCTTGTGATCTTATCAAATGCCCGCTCATCGATAACAGCATTGATAAAATTTTCAAAATTTTCAGGCGATCCCATTTTCATTGAATCAAGATCAGCTGTCAATTTCTTTTTCACAGCAGGCCACAATGATGCAGGGATATACGCTCTGCTAGCTGCAGAACATTTCTGTCCCTGATATTCAAACGCACCTCTGGCAAGTGCAACCGAAACAGCCACTGCATCTGCGGAAGGATGTGCAATCACAAAATCTTTTCCACCCGTCTCTCCTACAATACGAGGGTAGGATTTATAATTTGAAATGTTATTTCCAATTGTCTGCCACAATCTTTGAAAAACACCCGTACTACCGGTAAAATGTAAACCCGCAAAATCAGGATGCTGGAATATCACTTCACCTGCAACAGAACCTTCAACAAACACAAGGTTGATCACTCCATCCGGCAAACCTGCTTCCATTAAAATTTCCATAATGACATGTGCAGAATATATCTGCGTTTCTGCCGGCTTCCACACCACAGTATTGCCCATCAAGGCAGG
>JANPKZ010000379.1:0-22510 GCA_031426295.1 Saprospiraceae bacterium | reverse complement strand
AGTGCATTACGTCCATCTACGGTATGAATTATGTACTGTATAGCCAGTGGCAGCAGGAAAATAAAAATTTACATTTACACCTTAATTTTAAAATCCTCCGGATGAAAACGTTTTTACTTCCCCTGTTTTTTCTATTAATTTCTTTTACAACCCATGCTCAAAATGTATTTCACATTCGTGCATTTTTATACCCGGTGGGGCTACAACTGGGTCAAAGCCATCTCGTAGAATATGGTGAGGGTTATTATCCATTTACGTATTCCAAACAAAATAACTGGGAGCTTGGTCTTATGACAGATAAAAAACTCTTCGGAGATATCTACCTGGAAATGGGCATGAGCCTTAAAAAATGGAATATGGAATTTGGTTATACCATTAATGACCCGCTGGAAGAAGGAGAAGTTTATAAAGATGAATCACGGTATTTGCGACGACTCATGATCTCTCCACATGCAGGTTTTGCTTATAAGAAAAATAAATTTTCCCTGTCTGCCGGATTCGAACCAAATATTGCATTGTCAACCACCAGTAATGTAGAAACAGGTGAATTACCCAGGGCATCATTTTTTGATCCTGTTACGGGCAGAAGCGCTTACCTGATCATTGAAGAAACCAATTATTTCTGGGATGACCTTTTTTATACCATGACCCCTTCTGTAACGCTGGAATATAAAATCACCGAACGCCTTGCTGCAGTTGCCAATGCCAAAATCAGGTATTATGGTACACAGCCATTGTACAGGTTACAGATCACCGGGACTACAGGAACGCCCCCGAATATTGAACATCGTTTTAATGATACGATTATTCTGAACAGGATGATGTTCCTGCATTTTGGAGCATCATACAAACTGTAGAGCGAATATTGAATCTGGTATGAAATTTTAATTAGCGTTAATTAGTGTAATTAGCGGCAACGGCTGAGTTAAAAAAAAGCCCCGGTCTCCCGGGGCTCTTATTGATATATTTTAAATCAACTACTAATCAATCACTGAAACTTTTTCAGAGACAACGCCTGATGTTGTAACAATCTGTAAGACATACATACCTGGTGCCAAACGAGAAAGATCCAGCTGATCGCGGAATTCAACGATATCCTTGGACTGATAATCTTTCCTCAGGACAATCTTTCCTGAAAGATCCATCATCGCAACCGCTGTTACTATTGATTCATCAGTTTGTTCCATGGTTACATTGAGGATGTCACTTGTAGGATTTGGAGATACATGATGCAAAGTTGAAGCTTTGAATAGCTCCTCAACAGTTGTTTCCACTTCTACTTCATCCAGGATATCACCTTCAGTTGCTTCTTCATCACCATCCACCTCAGTAAAGTTTACTGACATGAAATCCAGCACACAGATATTGAATGTTCCTGAACTTCCATAATATCCCCAGAAGCGCACGTACATCGTCGTTCCTGCGGCTGCATTTACGGTGAGGACCGGCATGGTACTATTATTACCATTGATATTATCATCTTCACATGCGATGTATGTCAGAGCGCCACATGTGCCTGAATATATTTCCATCACACCATCTGAAAGACTTCCTGCTGATGTCCGTACAGTCGCTATTCCGGAGGCAGGCATAGTGAATCTAAACCACACATCTTTATAACCAGTAGATGAGCAATTTCCTTGTGGAGCAGGGCTGCTGGCTGTAGCACCGATCGTCGTTGCTCCTGTGTATGAACAACTGCTGCCTACTGTAAGTACACTTGCCTCAGGACAATTATCATTACCTGAGCTGGATCCACCACCTGTGGTTGTAAATGTTGTACCGGACGTATAATTACTGTATTGGCCGTTGCCGCAATTCGCACGTACGCGCCATTGGTATGTTGTATTTGGATTGAATCCGTTAACGGTTACACTCGTATTGTAAAATGGACCACCTGGGACATCATACCAGGTACCATTTGGCAATCTTGTTTGTAAAGAATAACTCTGCGCACCTGATACAGGATCCCAACTAAATACTGCACTATTGTTTGTGATACCAGATGTTGTTGGCCATGTTGGTGTGGTACAATAGTATCCACTCAACGTAGTGAAGCTTGCAGGATAAGACCATTCGCTGTAACCACCGCCATAACAATTGCTTCGCACACGCCATTGATAAGCAGTACCTGGCTGTAGACCCGTGAGTGAATACCATGTATCATTCCATGGACCACCCTGAACATCCCACCATGTGCCATTCGCAAGACGATATTGTAATGAATAGCTTACAGCGCCACTGGCTGATGACCAGTCAAGTGTTGCTGATGTTTGTGTGATGTTGCCTGTATAAAGCCAGTTAGGCGCATTGCAATAGGATCCACCAAGTGTTGTGAAAGTTGTTGCTGATGTCCAGTAACTGTATTGACCACTTCCACAATTTGCCCGTACGCGCCATTGATATGTTGTGTTTGGATTCAATCCACTGACAGTAACTGAATTATTGTAAACTGGTCCGCCCGGAATGTCATACCAGGTACCATTGAGGAGTCGTGTTTGAACAGTGTAACTCTGTGCACCGGATACAGATGACCAACTAAATGTTGCGGAAGATTCCGTTACATATGATGTAGTTGGCCATGTCGGTGTGATACAAGAGTAACCTCCCAATGTTGTAAACGTGGCAGTATATGACCATGAACTATATTGCCAATTAGCACAATTCGTTTTCACCCGCCATTCGTACGTAGTGCCAGGCTGCAGACCATAAATATCTGCCCATGAGCTCTGCCATGGATTACCTGCCAGATCAAGCCATGTGTTGCTACCTGCTACTCTGTATTGTACGGAATAGCTGACAGCGCCATTGACAGCATTCCAGTCAAGGCCAGCAGACGTCTGTGTGATGTTAGCTGTATAAAGCCAGTTAGGAGCATAACATGACTGACCCAGTGTAGTGAAAGTTGTAGCAGACGTCCAGTAACTATAGTCTCCATTTCCACAATTAGCACGTACACGCCATTGATATGTGGTGTTTGGATTTAAGCCACTTACTGTGACTGAATTATTATACACCGGTCCACCAGGTATGTCATACCATGTACCGTTCGGAAGCCGTGTCTGGACAGTATAGCTTTGAGCACCCGATACAGCTGACCAGCTGAAAGTTGCTGAAGATTCAGTTACATAACTTGTGGTTGGCCATGTAGGTGTAGCGCAGGTGTAGCCCAGTGTAGTGAATACATCCGGGTATGACCAATCGCTGTATGACCAGTTGGAACAATTACTTCTGACACGCCACTCATATGTTGTACCTGGTAACAGGCCACCGACATTCAACCAGGTATTTGACCATGGGCCACCTGACAGATTCTGCCAATTCCCTCCCGGATAACGCCATTGTACTGAATAACTGATGGCTCCTGCGACTGCATCCCATTCCCAGGTTGCTGAAGTCTGTCCGATGTTGGATGTATTTAGCCAGGTTGGAGCATAGCAATATGAGCCTCCAAGGGTTGTAAATGTTGTTGGATATGTCCAGTTGCTGTATTGACCGCCGCTGCAATTGGCACGGACGCGCCATTCATATGTAGTATTTGGGCTAAGACCGGTTACTGTTACAGATGAATTGTAAAATGGACCTCCCGGTACATTATACCATGTGCCATTCGGTAATCTTGTCTGTACAGTGTAGCTCTGTGCACCACTTACAGGATCCCAGCTTAAATGGGCTGATGATTCTGTGACATTGGAAGTTGTAGGCCATGTAGGGGTATAACAACTGTATCCAAGCGTTGTAAAAGATGCAATAGCTGACCATGCGCTATAGCCTCCTCCATTGCAATTTGTTCGGACACGCCATTCGTAAGTGGTGGATGGCTGAAATCCTGAAACATTTACATAGGTATTGTAGAAAGGACCACCATTCAGATCATACCAGGTACCGCCGGCAACTCTCCATTGAACTGAATAATTCAGGGCACCGGTAACGATCGTCCAGTCAAAAGTTGCAGAAGTTTGGGTGATGTTGATAGTTCCAACCCAACTGGTAGGTAAGCATGAACCTGCACCAAGAGTTGTGAAATTGGTTGGATATGTCCAGTTACTATACTGGCCTCCACTACAATTGGCCCTGACGCGCCATTGGTATGTGGTGCCAGGATTAAATCCGCCGACAGTAACAGATGTATTATTTACCGGGCCGTTGGGGATGTCATACCATGTGCCATTTGGCAAACGCGTTTGAACTGTATAATTGACTGCACCTGAAACTCCCGACCAACTGAATGTTGCTGTCGTTTCTGTTACGTTGTACGTGTTCGGCCAGGTGGGTACACTACAGGAATATCCAAGTGTAGTGAATGGCTCAGGATATGACCAGTCGCTGTAGTTGCCATACGAGCAATTAGCCCTGACACGCCATTCATAATTCGTTGCTGGTTGTAAGCCCGTAAGTGTGGTCCATGGATTGGTAAATGGACTTCCATAAACCTCATACCAGGTGCCTCCTGCTACACGATATTGGACCGTATAACTATAAGCTCCACTTACCGGATCCCAATCCAGATTGGCAGAATTGCTTGTGATGCTGGTGGTATTCAGCCATGTGGGGTGATAACACGTATTTCCACCCGTTGTGAAGGTGGTAGGCGAGGTGTAGCTGCTGGATTCCCAATTGCTACAATTTGCTTTGACACGCCACTGGTAAGTTGTATTCGGATTAAAGCCAGTCACGGTTACAGAAGTGCTGTAGAATGGACCATTAGGTACATCGTACCATGTGCCATTTAGCAGCCGCGTTTGCAATGAATAGCTGACGGCACCGTAGACGGCATCCCAGCTAAACATGGCAGATGATTGTGTGATATTTGAGGTAGTTGGCCACGTGGGGACACTACACATAAGAGCCGAGGAAGCATTTTCCTCTGATTTGGAAAATTCGCGACCGAAAGAAATTCCATCTGCACTTAGCAAATTGCCACTCAGCAAAAGACCGAATAAGCAGAAAATGAGGGGTCTAAAGAGTATAGAATTTTTCATAAAAAGAATTTATAAGGTTTTAGTGTTTGACTACCAGGGGGGTGAAACCTTGTCTGAATTCCGGCCTGCTGCATGGTCTTTACTTCAGCGAATGGCAGGATGTGGAATCAGGACATACAACATAAGAAATATTACCGGAAGGAATATCACCAATGACAAAAATTTCATGAGTTAATACGCATCTGGTACTGTTGGCCTCTTGGGGATGGCTTATTATAAAAATCTGTAAAGAGTGGGATCGTTGACAGATCCGGGGCTGGCTTCGTGGAGTAGCTGCAATGTAGGCAAATATTCTTTTTTTTATGATATAAAAAATCGAATTATTCGTCTCCAATACAGGAAAAGTAGTATTACTGCATCAGTATCTTTTACAAATGGTTTATAACGTTCCAATATGCAAGACAACAAACCATATCCCGGTATGTTCGCATTATTTAAGTGCCGCGCGGAACTTTAACATGTGCCTGGAATCTATATCTGTATTTTAAAAAATGATATCCGACCAAACCCCAGCTGTACATTAATCAGTCTTTATCCTTAATCAATCCTTTTCTATGAAAATTAAATGCTTAACATTCTTACTATTCGGCATCGGAGCTGGCTGCCATGATACGATAGATGTGGAATCCCCATGTGTAAAAGACAGCATTGAAAATTTTAAGAAATTCAACAAAGCATACGTCATCATTAAAATTGAAAGACTGACAATCCGGTTTATTGGTATGTTGATACTATTGCAGATGGTGGTGAAGAACTCATTGACAGCCATTGTGAAATAGTATTTATGACAGATATAGAAGGAATGGAGTCCATGTCTTGTGACAATGCACTATTTGACTTCCCTTCGACCGTGATCTGGGAAAAATAAAACCTGCACAATTTGAACACTCCTGAAACATCTAGGTCAGTAGAGATACACTTCAGGATCAACATTTTGGGCAGTAGAGACGGATTACACATCAAACATTTTTGGCAGAGACGGATTGCAATCCGTCTCTACTGCCAAAAATGAAATTAATTCCTCAACATGACATGTTTCATATCAAATATTTTTCCATCCGCTTCTACAGTGACAAATAATAATTGATTCCCTGAGATCCCTAATGAGGGTAGTGAAATCCTTGATACCCTGACATCTGAAAATTCAGATGTTATTAGCAGCTGACCTAACGCATCGTAGATTTTTACAATTGTTTGTTTAGGTGCGGTATCCATACGGATAAATAATTCTCCTGATGTTGGATTTGGATAAAGTTCAAGTGAAGTTGCCAGACTGATATCTGTACTATTCACCAGGGCACCGCCATTATTACATGACGTTACCGGTGTCATGGAGACGCTAAGAGGCGTGCTCGAATTACCATCGTATGCATCGCGTAACGTCAATGATATGGATTGCACCACTCCTGAAATTGCCACATTCACTGTGCTGACCTGGTCGCCCCTGAAGACACCATACACGATTGTGTTATTGCTGCTATTTACATACCGAACAGTTACTTCTTCGATAAACCGGTTTCCGGGATTACCTGAGATGCGCGAATTCAACCCTGAAATTGTAAAGACAGGATCACTGTTGCCCGTTGGCAACGATACATTAGAGACAGACTGACCTGCACCTACATGTGTCAGAGGATTCGGCGAAAAATTGTTTGTGCTTTCTACGCAATTACCCGGACAACCTGGAATAGCAGTACCTGCGCACACACATGTACCTGAGTATATATCATTTTCTGTACACGGATTTCCATCATTACACGGAGTAAATCTCAGATCATCATCCAGGCCAGGACATTGGTCCGCTGAATTACACACACCATCTCCATCATCATCAGGACATCCACCTGGTGCACAATATGAAACGGAAGAAAATGATATGGATAAAGTACCATTATATCCATTGTTACCCAGTCCATTTGATAAGGTTACAGTAATGCTGTTGACAAAGTCAACGATATTAACATTAACGGTACTTTGTTGTGCTCCTGAAAATGTGCCATACGTTTTTGTAACACCATTTCCATCTACATACGTCACCACCACCTGATCAATATATCGTGAATGTTGCGGGCCGCTTGTTTTCGATCCAAGATTTGAAATGGTAAAGACAGGACGTTTACTTCCGGTCGGTAATGTAACGCCTGCACTGCTGGATCCCGAACCTGTATGATTCAATGGGTTGGGTATAAGTGATGCTGTTGCCGAATTACATATACACCAGTCTACATAATATGTAAATGATTTACTCGCCTGGTTATTACCCGGCACTTCATCTGCCTGGCCATTTGGATTTGATGTAAATGCCAGGAGGGTATGCGGACCGACTCCATACGCAATTTGTGGCAGTGTAACTGATGTGGTTTGATTTTGTGTCAGTGTTCCGGTCCATGCGTAATTTTGAATGGCACCATTATCGAGTTCATACGAAATCGTAACACTGGTCATTGTAGTGGCACCAAAATTCTGGAGTGTTACTACAGGTGACACACTGCTTTCACATGGCAGGGATATTGGTGATGTGATTGCAGTTATGCCTGCATCAAATTGAACCGGTGGACCACAAGTTGTAAGACAGGAAGCATTATACACTCTGTTGCGAATCAGGTCACCGGGTTGAGGACCAAACCCGTTTAATAAATTGATCCCTACTCCACCGATCAGGTGACAATAGCTCATAACAGTTCCTGAAACCGGAATGGCAGCATTACATCCTTCACTATATCCTGCCTGTGGGCCGCATCCATCGATGGCAGTGCTATTCCCATTCCACGCACAAGCATGGGTATGAGGCGAACCCAGGTTGTGGCCGATTTCATGCGTGAGCACCATCACCGTCCAGCTATAGGCAGGTACATTCTGGTAGGTTGAATTAATACCACTATACCCCACCCCATTAAAACTATTACATAGTACATTAAGATATGCGATCCCGCCACCGCCACCATAACCAACTAAATGCGCGAGGTCACCATTAAAATTTCCATTAAGGTAGCTACGGAACTGATCCAGGTAATTGCTCGTGCTGGGTCCCGTAAAGGGATCTGCTACATTCCACACAAACATTTCGTTGACGACGAGATTGATCAATTCATTATCGTACATGATAGCTACCTGGCTGAACGCACCATTGACATAATCGGCAGCCTGTTGCACACCTCCCTTATTTACAAAGATGTCATAATCCACCTGGATGTACATACGCACACAATTATCCGCGGCACGTTGGCTTCCATGATGTGTATCCCGGATAGTCTCATCATAAGAATCATCCACAAAACAGTTAATGCCTGGATCCTCTTTTAGATCCTCTGTTTTGTAAAGTATATGTGTATCCACTGCATCATCCTGAAGTTTACCCAATGTCAGATGTTGTTCACCAGTTTGGATAAATCCCATGATCTCATGGCGTGTAAATGATAATGCTACAAGCGAAGTTTCTTCGCCATCCACTACACCCCAATAATATTGACCACGTTCGTACGGATATGGTGTGTTTGGATCGGAGGCTGTAAAAATTTTAAAAGAAGAAGAAAAGATATCTGCACGTTGAAGTTTCAATTTTACAGGTGACCTTTCAGAAACGGGAAGTTCTACAATTACGAATTCAGGTTTTTGTTCCAGGATTTCTTCAAGGACTTGTTTATTTATTGTAAAAAAATTTGCTCCCGGAAGTAACGTCTGAGCAGATGCAACACCACCTGTACGGTTGTGGCTTTGGATCAATGGCTGGATCAATGGCAGGCTTTGAAATTCTGCATCATGTTCTGCAATCTGGCGGCCAATACGACTCTCACTCCCCTGACCAAAAATAGTGCATGCGATCAGGATCATCACCATTGAACTCATGCAACGCCGCATATTTGTTGGTGAAATTGTAAGGAAAAACTGGGGCAGGTACGTGGAAAGTTGTTCCATAAAATGGGCAAGGTTTAATGGTTAAGAAATGGGGGGTCGGTGCAATGACTCTAAGGTATACATCCGCGATTGATCGTGGATATACATTGTAAAAAAAAACATTTGCTATTGCAGGCTTCATGAATGCCCTACGAATCAGGACTATTCCACACTGACAATCTTGTATGTGTCATTTGCCAGATCGAATGTGTCGCCGGCCTTCTTACTGCGCATGACCTGGAAAGCTGGTGATTCCGGCGAGATACATATCAACTCCTGGTCACCAATCTGTATAGAGGCTAGTGACGGGCCGATGAAAAATAAGTTTTTGTCCGTCCTGACAAGAGCACCCAGCTTGGCAGATGAAACGGTTTCGCCCGCCAGTTCCTGCAACTGAGCGTAAGCTTCCTTTGCCTGTAATAGCTGGCGTTGTAATTGGCGCTGAATTTCTTTTGATTCATCCTGTTGCGATAAATCCTCCATATCCCGGGTATCATTTTCATCCAGGTCAGATGTGGTTTCATAATTATCCAGGGATGTGTTGAGTTCGTCCATATTGCGTTGTAGTTGAGCAGTAATGGCATCGATGATGGCTGATTTTTTCATAATGGCAATATAGCGGATTTATATATCACCCAAATGTGGTATTGCGGACCCTTCGTCAATCCGATACTTTTATCCTGTGGCTACCGTCAAAAAACTCCTGCCTGTTGAAAATCCTGTCAGGATCGCTTCAAAGAGCTTTCCCAAACCTGTACATCAACAGCATCAAAAACTTTGCTTTCCAACAGCGGAAGGACTACATATATTGAGCTGGCGGGAAATCATATACTGCAATGCCGAGGATAATTATTGCCGCATTCATGTAGAAAATGGAAAACAAATCTTCCTGGCCAAAACATTGCGGACTGTGGAGCGCTTCCTCCCGGTACAGGAATTTGTGCGAATTCACAGATCTCATCTTGTACGGATAGAGGCTATAGTGCGAATACACCCTGGCGAAATTGAGTTACAGGACGGAAGACGGCTGCCTGTATCCAGGGACCGGTTTCGGGATATTGTTACCCGCCTGCAGAAAATAGCCGTGATGGTTAAATGATCAGGAAACTGAAATAATGGTGTGGGTCTCTTTTCCAATGTCAAAGTGATCCCCCGTACCTTTTCCTCTTACAGCATTGAAAGCTGGTGATTCAGTTGAGATACAATACAGGTCTTTTCCATCAATACCCATGGAGGAAAGTGACAGGCCAATAAAAAAGAGATTTTTATCTGTAGTGACCAATGCACCAGGTTCAACCTGTGTGGATTCTTTATGACTGAAACCCTGCAGGCGTGTAAGCTGGTTGTGTGCCTGATCCAGTTGAATCTGCATCTGCATCTTCAGCTCCCGCGCCTCGGACTGCTGTGAATAATCTTCCGGATCCATGGTATCACCTTCATCGAGATTGGCACTGGCTTCGTAGTCATTGAGTGCATTGGTGAGCTCCGTTATATTATTGCGTAGCGTCTGCTCGATCTGCTGGATAATGTGGTGTTTTTTCATAAATAGTGCTAATCTGAAAATTAAGGTACTGAATATATATAAGGTGGTCTTGCTTTTCAATTATCTTCCTTTTCTCATGAGGATGAAACTATCAACCTTCAAGCATGTTTTTGGTAGATAACTGACACTACTCACTATGGACAATTCAAGGTTTGTCATTACCATGAACGAAGCGAACAAGCGCTTTGAAACACCCACCGGGGATGAGATGGCCTATATCGATTATCGTTGGTATCAGGACACACTTGTACTATTGTATGTATTTGTACCTGAAGATCACCGGGGACAAGGACATTCCCAGGCCCTGATCGAATATGCATTGAATTATGCAAAGGAAAAAAACATAAAAGTCACGGTGTACTGTTCTTATATCGCGAGGTACATGCGTCTTCATCCGGAATATGATTTTTTATTAGATAAAAAAGCTTCATGACTAGAACAAACTAAAAACTAATAACTAAAAACTAAAAGTTATAAGCTACAAATTAAAAGCTCAATGCTACTGTGTGTTGGCCCTCAGGCACTCCCAATCCAAATCTAAAATCCAAAACCCAAATCTTCCTATGGCTCCTACCCAATATTATTCTACACTTTCTGAAGCGATCAATGGACTTCGCCTGGAGGGATATACGCTCGATTTTAATTTAAAATCGCATTGTATTGAGTGTACGCAGATTGATCTGACGATTCATCCGGAGGCATTTCATGTCGATAAATATTACCGGTTTGAGGGGATGAGTGATCCTGGAGACAACAGCATAGTGTATGCCATCTCTGCTGATACGGGTGACAAGGGGATATTGGTGGATGCGTATGGGATGTATTCGGAAAGTCTCACTGCGGAGATGGTGCGGAAGTTGAGTGTCGAGGGTGAGGGGATCTGAAATGGTATTCAGTATTCAGTAATCGGTATTCTGTAAAAAGGGATTTCGTAAATGAGGTAAGTGGTAAAAAGGCTAAGAGGTAAAAAGGGTAAGTGGAAAATACGCTTGCAGATAATTTGAATCCTGAAGGGATTCTATATTAGTAACCATGGGTAGGAATTGAATGGGACGAAGTCCATTCAATTCCTACCCATGGAGAGAAAAAAACACAACTCCATACTCCCAACTCTGAAGGAGTTGAACTAGATAGTGTGAAACCGCCTAAAGTATAAGGCAATGGTGAAAAAGGTAAGTGGTAAAAAAGGGTAAGAAGTAAAAGTGGTAAATGGTGGAAAAATGGTAAATACTAAAAGTGGAGAGCGACAAATCAGTCCGTAAAAAGGGCAAAATTGGAACTCCAATCTGACCTTAAAAATAAGGTTAACCATCACATAACCATTAAATTATATATTATATAAATAGTTTATACTGTAGTATATTCACAATTTACCTCATTTTGCGATTTTGATGGGTGTTTTTGGGCATGCACTTCAGCATTTCTAACCCGATTCCTGCCCCAAATTTTCAAGTAATATCCATACCTTTTTTAAAGGAATTTTATCCCATCTTTCCAACCAACAATTGATGTACAACCCAAGCTTATGGAGTTCTTACTGATATTAGTTTTTATCGCCGGATATCTCGCCATAGCGTTTGAACATCCTCTTCATCTGAATAAAGCTGCTTCCGCCTTACTTACCGGAGGCATCCTCTGGACTTTGCTGATCATTTTCAGCCAGGATTATGAAATGATTAATGAAGAATTGATGCACCATCTGAGTGAGATCGCCTCGATTGTATTTTTTCTGCTGGGTGCAATGACGATCGTAGAACTTATCGACGGCCATGACGGATTTGATGTGATCACACGCCAGTTAGCCACGAAGAATAAAAGTAAACTCCTGATCATCGTATCGTTCATCACGTTTTTTCTTTCAGCCTTGCTGGATAATCTCACGACGGCGATCGTAATGACTTCATTGTGTATCAAGCTGATCGACAGCCGTCAGGACAGGCTGCTTTTTGCCGGGATCATAATTATCAGTGCTAATGCGGGAGGCGCATGGTCACCTTTGGGAGATGTAACGACCACGATGTTGTGGATTGGCAACCAGGTGACAGCCTTCAATATCATAAAAACACTTATCGTTCCCAGCCTGGTGGTAGCCATTGTCCCAACTCTCATACTCAGCATGAAAATGAGGGGACAATATATAGTCACTCCTGCATCCGAAAATCAGGAATCTCCCAACGGACAGCCTAAGGAAAGTAAATACATCCTGATCATGGGTGTTCTGTTGCTTTTGTTCGTGCCTATCTTCAAAACGTTGACACATTTACCACCGTTTATGGGTATGTTGATTGCCCTGTCCATCATGTGGATCTATACAACTTTGTTACATCGGCGAACACAGGCAGGTGCTTACAAGAAAATGTCTGTGGCTGCTGCGCTTCAACGGATCGATAGTTCAAGCATTCTTTTTTTCCTGGGTATCCTGCTGGCGGTTTCTGCCTTGCAATCCGGGGGTCTCCTGCCAAAGTTGGCCGGGTACCTCAATAATGCTCTTGGAAATGATTATTTGATTGGCATTGCTTTGGGGCTGATTTCGGCTATCGTTGATAATGTACCCCTGGTAGCTGCGGCCCAGGGTATGTACGATCTCACGACTTATCCTACTGATCATCCCTTTTGGGAGTTCCTCGCATTGACAACCGGGACTGGAGGCAGCTGTATCATTATTGGATCGGCAGCTGGAGTGGCAGTGATGGGCATTGAGAAGGTCGAGTTTGTGTGGTACCTACGTAAGATTTCATGGCTTGCACTCCTGGGATTTGTAGCCGGAATAGGGGTGTTTTTACTGCAGCAGGCGGTGTTTTAAGGAAAGGAAAACGGGCACCCAAAAAGGACTGATTTTCGCAAGTAAAATTCTATTTAATAGTATGTTACATATTAATACAATATTTAATACTGTAGTATATTTGCAATTTACTACGTTCTCTTTTAGCCTATTTTTATGAGCTTACTTATTGAAAGTAAATTAAATACACATTAATAAATTTTTTAATATTTCAAGAAAATCCAGAGTTTCAGTCTTCTCAAAATAATCCCACCATCCCTTTAATTTTCATTACAATTCACACATATTTAAATATTTACATATTAAATTTATTTATAATGTAATACTGAATCAGCATACACACTAATATTTACTTTAGAAGCTTATTCTTCCTTTTCCTTTTCCTTTTCCACCTTTTTTGCCTTTTCTGCCTTTTTTGCCTTTTATACCGCTTTACCCGTTTCTCGTGATCCCTTGCTCCTGTGATCCCTTGATCCTGTGATCCCTTGCTCCTTTCCTCCTTTTTCAAACATTACCCCCACCCTATTTGTACTACATTGTAGCTCCTGCTGCTCCCGTGTCTCAAGGCCGTCTTCAATGACTCTCCCGCCACCTGAAGACGCCCTTTCAGCAGTCCCATTTATGAACCAGTCTAAACCAAAAGCCACAGGTGACGAGTAATCCCATCCAGGATTTTTTTTCCCAGATCAGGATCCCCTTCCTGGGGGAAAACCTCCTGCGCAAATACGAAAATGAAAAGTCACCCCTCCGTGCAGAGATTTTCACGACGCTACAACTTGAACAGTATGCATCGTCCCTTGCTTCTATCCATTCGGTCACGAAAGGTTTGGGTCCTGAGTCACTGATTAATCGTCTGAATGAAAATGAAGAGATCCTGATCGAAGTCAGAAATCTGGTTGTCGAATCTGTTCATGAAAATCATCCCACCACACCCGCAGCCGAATGGTTCCTCGATAACTTTTACCTGATCGAAGAACAGATCCGCATCGGAAAAAAACATTTTCCAAAAGGATACAATGAGACCCTTCCGAAATTATCAAAAGGACCCCTCGCAGGTTACCCAAGAGTTTACAGCATCGCGTTAGAAATAATCTCCCATAGCGATGGTCGCGTCGACCTTGATAACCTGTACGCATTCGTCAACGCATATCAAAAAGAAGCAATACTCAACCTGGGTGAATTGTGGGCTATCCCTATTATGCTACGCTTAGCCCTGATTGAAAATCTTCGAAGACTCGCCGCACAAATCGCCATCGACCGTCTGCATAAAAATCTCGCAGATTCCTGGGCTGACCGGATGATCGATGTTGCCGAAAAAGATCCTAAAAGCCTGATCGTGATCACAGCGGATATGGCGCGCTCCGATCCCCCAATGGTAAGTTCATTTGTCGCAGAGATCACGCGCCGCCTGCTAGGGAAAGGTCCCGCACTGACATTACCACTCACCTGGATCGAACAGCGCTTATCTGAAAATGGACTGACCACCAATAGTCTCGTTCACCAGGAAACACAAAAACAAGCGGCCGCACAAGTCTCCATCAGTAACAGTATTGGCAGCCTGCGTTTTTTAAATAATACAGACTGGCGTGAGTTTGTAGAAAATACAAGCGAAGTAGAACGTATCCTGCGCAACGATACGAATAGCACCTACGAACAAATGGATTTTTTCACACGTGACCATTACCGCCACGTTGTAGAGCGTGTTGCATTACGAAGTGAATTACCCGAAACACAAATTGCCTCCATCGCCATTGATCTTGCAAAAAGTGAAGCTTCCTATTTACATGAGGATCCACGACACCAGCATGTGGGATATTATCTAATTGGTCCCGGCCTGCGCAAGACCGAAAAGAATGCAGGGATCAAATTAAATCGCTTACAAAAATTCCGCTCATCCGTTTGTTCGATCCCTTTTTTCTGGTACGGTAACTCCATCATCATCATTACCCTCGTGCTGACGGCTTTATTACTTCATCACGAATATCAACAACGTATAAATATAGGGTGGCTTGCCATCGCCGGAGTCATCTTCCTTTTTGCAACCAGTTACCTCGCTACGGCTATCGTTAACTGGATCGCGACCATCCTGATCAAACCGGATTTTTTACCTCGCCTGAATTATGCGTATGGTATTCCTCCGGAGTCAAAAACCTTTGTCGTAGTACCTACCCTGTTTGGAAGCATACCAGAATTTGAAGACCTTATTGAAACCATGGAAGTGCGTTATCTCGCCAACCGTCAAGAGAATTTACACTTCGCGCTATTGACAGACTTCAAGGATGCATCATTCGAAATCAATGATGATGAAAAAAAATTACTCATCTATGCAGATCAACGTATTAGAGAGCTCAATAAAAAATATCAACGGGAATCCAACGATGCATTTTTTCTATTTCATCGTCCGCGCAGATGGAATGATGCTGACCAGATCTGGATGGGGTATGAACGAAAACGTGGAAAATTAGGTGATCTGAATGCATTATTACGTGGCCATGGTGATCATGCATTCCAGATGATTGTTGGAGACGAAACTGTTCTGGCACAGGTTAAATATGTTATTACGCTTGATGCTGACACACAATTGCCACGTGAGTCAGCATGGAAGATCGTGGGCACCATTGCACATCCGCTGAATCAACCCTTTTTTGATCCGCACAAAGGCAGAGTTACGGCAGGATATGGTATTCTGCAACCACGAGTAGCTACCAGTCTGCCGGAAGGACCAGGCTCATGGTATTCGCGAATACATGCAAGCGATTTTGGAATTGATCCCTATACGCGGGCTGTCTCGGATGTGTACCAGGACGTTTTAAAGGAAGGATCATTCATCGGGAAAGGGATCTATGATGTGGATGCATTTGAATGCGCTGTTGGAAACCGTTTTCCTGAAAACAGGATCTTAAGTCATGATTTACTGGAAGGATGTCATGCACGCTCAGGCCTGACAACAGATGTGCAACTCTACGAAGAATATCCATCTGCATATCTCGTCGATATGAAACGGCGTCACCGGTGGATTCGTGGTGACTGGCAGATCGGGAGATGGTTATTCCCACGAGTGCCCGCTCCGGGAAAAAAAACGCAGAAGAATGTACTGTCAGCTATTTCACGCTGGAAGATATTTGACAATCTGCGTCGCAGCCTGGTGCCCCCGGCATTCCTGCTGATGTTTTTATATGGCTGGATCATCACAGACACACCATGGTTCTGGACGTTTACTGTGATCGGCATTATACTTCCACCGTCCATCTTTTCATTTACCTGGAGCCTTCTCAATAAATCTAAAGACATTGAATGGGTCAATCATGTCACGGCTGCTGTTGAAGCCCTCATCAATTCTGTCCTGCAGCACATCTGGACGATCATCAGCCTGCCGTATGAAACACATGTGAATCTTGATGCGATCTCCCGTACCGTGTGGAGGATGTTTATTTCCAAAAAGAATTTACTTCAATGGGATCCGTTTGGTGCCACAAGTGGATTAAAAAGTCTGCCACGTCATCTGATGAAGATGTGGATTGGCCCGGCAGCAGGAGTTGCGTTATTTCTTTTTCTGCCTTTAATTTCCTGGCCATCATTTATAGTAGCAAGCCCGATATTAATACTCTGGATCGTATCTCCGGTGATCGCATGGTGGATCAGTGTTCCACTGGCTAGAAGACAAACACATCTCTCCAATCATCAACAGGTATTTCTTAGAAAATTGTCCCGCAAAACCTGGGCGTACTTTGAACAGTTTATTGGACCGGAAGACAACTATTTACCTCCCGACAATTTCCAGGAATATCCATCTCCACGCATTGCCCACAGGACATCCCCCACGAATATGGGCGTTTCATTGCTATCGTCTTTATCCGCCTATGATTTCGGGTATATTTCGTCGGGGCACCTGTTCGAAAGATGTAACAATACACTTGCTTCCATGCACAACATGGAACGGTATAAAGGTCATTTTCTCAACTGGTATGATACCCTGACCTTATCTCCGCTCTTGCCCCGGTATGTGTCTACTGTAGACAGCGGCAATCTTGCCGCCTCAATGCTGGTGCTCAAAGAAGGGTTGCTGTCGTTACATGATGACCCCGTCATTCACATCAAATTGCTGGACGGTATACAGGATACACTTTGGGTGCTGCGCGATAAGGTGAAAGATCCACTCATCCTTCAGAAAATGCAGCGGGATATCCAGCTGGCCAGCGCAAATCTCCCTCTATCTATTTCGGCCGTTAAAATGCTTTTGGAAAAAATCATTGCAACGATCCACGAGATCAACATAGATGTAGGTCATCCAAATGAAAGTGAAAAAGACTGGTGGCTGCAATCCTTTTTAAACCAATGTGTAGGATCCTACGATGACCTGTTGTTATTATGCTCCTGGAAACTTCATCATGATGTGCCTGCAAAATTTGCTGATATCCTCATTACAGATACGAGTATTCCATCCTTAGTTGATGTTGAAAGAAAAACAACTTCACTACTTTCTAAATTTAAAGAAGTAAAAGAAGGTGAACTTTCAGAAGATGACCGATCGTGGATTGATAAATTCCGTATGCAACTTCTGAATGCACAGTCGGCTGCTAAAACAAGAATGGACCTGATCAATTCACTGGTTACATCATGCATTGAATTTGCTGATTATGAATATGATTTTCTTTATGATAAAAAACAACACTATCTCACCATTGGCTATAATGTAGATGAACATCGTCGTGATCCGGGATATTATGATTTGTTGGGATCAGAAGCACGATTAGGAAATTTTGTAGCCATTGCACAGGGTAAGATCCCCCAGGAAAGCTGGTTTTCACTTGGCAGACAAGTAACGAATCCAGGAACCGAACCTGTATTGCTTTCATGGAGTGGATCCATGTTTGAATATTTGATGCCCCTGCTGATTATGCCATCGTACGAAAATACGCTACTCGACCAAACACATAAAGGTGCTGTGCGCAGGCAAATTGAATACGGTAAAAAAAGAGGTTTCCCCTGGGGTATTTCTGAATCATGTTTCAACATGGTGCATGCAAACATGGACTATCAATACCGGGCTTTTGGTGTGCCGGGGCTTGGCTTTAAACGTGGCCTGGCAAATGATTATGTCATCGCACCCTACGCAACTGTAATGGCTCTCATGGTTGAACCAGAAGAGTCTTATGAAAACCTGCTTACACTGACAGAAAGCGGCTATGAAGGCAAATGGGGATATTATGAATCTGTGGATTTTACGCCGGGACGATTACACCGTGGTCAAAACCCTGCTGTGATCAAGTCTTTCATGACGCATCACCAGGGAATGAGCTTTTTATCGCTGGCATACATCCTGCTGGATCAACCGATGCAAAAACGATTTCAATCCGATTTGCAATTCCAGACCTCCCTGTTACTCTTACAGGAAAAAATTCCTCAGGTCACAGCATATTATGCACCTGCAGCTGACATCGCGGAGATACCCACAGAGGCAATAGATGCGGAACTGCGTATCATCAACACTGCTGATACACCAGTCCCTGAAGTACAACTCCTCTCCAATGGCAGGTATCACGTCATGGTCAGTAATTCGGGTGGCGGATACAGTCGATGGAATGATCTCGCAGTGACCCGATGGCGTGAAGACGGCACGCGCGATGCATGGGGAAGTTTTTGCTTTATTAAAGATCTTGAGACGAACCAGTTCTGGTCGAATGCGAAACAACCCACATTAAAACCAGCAGATCATTACGAAGTTATCTACTCACAGGGACGCGCAGAGTTCAGGCGTAAAGATTTTCAGTTGGAGACGCATACCGAAATTATCGTCTCGCCTGAAGATGATGTCGAAATGCGGCGTATTCACATTACCAACCGTTCACGCAAACGCAGATTAATTGAAGTCACCAGTTATGCTGAAGTAGTTTTGAATAATGGCGTTGCGGAGATGCTGCATTCTACATTCAGTAATTTATTTGTCCAGACCGAAATCCTGAAAGACCAGCAGGCGATCATGTGTACCCGCAGGCCGCGTTCTGAAAATGAACAGCCGCCATATATGTTTCACCTTATGAAGGGGCATGGTGCGGAAATTCAAAAAATATCCTTTGAGACCAGCAGGGATCAGTTTATTGGAAGAGGCAATACGATTGCTGATCCGGATGCGATGTACGAAGAGGATGGATTGTCAGGCAGCCAGGGCTCTGTATTGGACCCCATTGTATCTATTCAGTACAAACTCAGTCTCAAGCCATACGAATCCATCACATTGGACCTTGTATATGGTATTGGGAATACAAGGGATGATTGTCAACATCTGGTCAATAAATATCAGGATAAACATCTTGCCGATCGTGCCTTCGAGTTGGCATGGACTCATAGCCATGTCATGTTGCGTCAGATCAATGCGACAGCTGCTGACGCGATAATGTATTGCCGGTTAGCAGGATCGATTATTTATGCGAATGCTTCGCTTCGAGCAGACCCATCTGTGATCATGAAAAATCATCGGGGACAATCGGGCTTATGGAGCCATTCCGTGTCCGGTGACTGGCCGATCGTGCTGGTACAGATTGAAGACAATGCAAATATTGATCTGGTACAACAGCTCGTGCAGGCACATGCATTCTGGAGATTAAAAGGTTTGAAAGTGGACTTGGTGATCTGGAATGAAGATCATGGTGGATACAGGCAAGTATTGCACAACCAGATCTTATCCATGATCGCACCTACGCACACAAATGACATACAGGATAAACCAGGGGGTATTTATATCCGGACTGCAGAACAATTATCAAATGAAGACCGATTGTTATTCCAGACGGTTGCCCGTGTTATCATTTCTGACAAACTGGGTACACTTGAAGGTCAACTCAGTAGAAGGAAACGATTAAAGCCTGTCATCCCAAATTTTTCTCCTTCAAAATCTGTAATGAGTTACACAGGTGTACTGCCTGCACATACCAACCTGAAATTCTTTAATGGTCTTGGTGGTTTTTCTGCTGATGGTAAAGAATATGTCATTACTACATCACCTGATCATACGACACCGGCACCGTGGTCAAATGTAATCGCCAATCCACATTTTGGAACAGTGATCTCTGAAAGTGGCCAGTCGTACACCTGGTTTCAGAATGCGCACGAACTACGTCTGACTCCATGGAATAATGATCCGGTCACAGACATGGGTGGTGAACATTTTTATATACGCGATGAAGAATCCGGCAAGTATTGGTCACCAGCTCCTTTACCAGCACGCGGACGAACACCATACATTACACGACATGGGTTTGGGTATAGTGTATTTGAACATATGGAAGAAGGTATCCAATCAGAGCTTCTGGTTTTTATCGATCCGGATCATCCGATCAAATATTCTGTGCTGAGATTAAAAAATGTATCTGGTAATAGCCGATCACTTTCTGCTACAGGATATATTGAATGGGTACTGGGTGACCTGCGCCATAAGACGATGATGCACATCGTAACGGAACTGGATCTTAACAGCGGTGCTGTCATTGCACGCAATTCATATCAGACAGAGTTTGGGCAATTAGTCGCATTTTTTGATGTCAATCATACAACGCGTACGATTACCACCGACAGGGATGAGTTCATCGGACGTAATGGAAGCATCAGTGCACCTGATGCCATGCGTAAAACAAAATTATCGGGAAAGACCGGTGCTGCGTTGGATCCATGCGCTGTGATCCAGGTACCGGTTACAATTCCGGAAGGTGAAGAAGTTGAGATCATATTCCGTATGGGTACGGGAATGCATATGAATGATGTGAACTTCCTGATCCGTCAAAGCCGGGGAAGAACTGCTACGCTGGAAGCACTGGCAACCGTCAATTCATATTGGAAAAAAACATTGTCCACCATTCAGATTGATAGTCCGGATGCAGGCACAAATCTATTGACTAATGGATGGCTTACATACCAGACATTAGCATGCAGGTTGTGGGCGCGAAGTGGCTATTATCAAAGTGGTGGTGCATTCGGTTACCGGGATCAGTTGCAGGATGTAATGTCACTTATGTATGCAGAGCCTGCATTGGCCAGACATCAGATCGTGTTATGTGCATCGCGCCAATTTGTACAGGGTGATGTACAGCATTGGTGGCATCCGCCCGTGGGGCGTGGTGTCCGCACAAAATGTAGCGATGATTATTTATGGTTGCCATATGTTACTTCCAAATATGTGATAGTCACCGGGGACGTATCCATACTGGATGAACAGATCCATTTTTTAGAAAGCCGCGAACTCAATAAAGAGGAAGATTCATATTATGATCTGCCCATACGATCCGATCAGGTGGCATCATTATATGAACATTGTATTCGGGCGTTGGAATTCGGATGTAAGTTTGGTGTGCATGGATTACCGTTGATGGGAGCAGGTGACTGGAATGATGGTATGGACCGGGTGGGTGAGCATGGCAAAGGTGAAAGCGTCTGGCTTGGCTGGTTCCTGTATGATACGCTGCAACGATGGATCGAAATTGCTGAAATCAAAAATGAAGATGCTGATATCGTGCGGTATCGCCAGGTCGGCATAGATCTTAAAAATAATATTGAAGAGCATGCATGGGATGGTGAATGGTATCGCAGAGCATACTTTGATGATGGCACACCTCTTGGTTCAAAATCAAATGATGAATGTAAGATTGATTCGATAGCACAGAGCTGGTCTGTCATTTCAAAAGCTGGTGATCCGGTGCGTTCAGAAGAAGCATTGAAACAGGCTAACATACATCTTGTCGATGCTGAGAACAAGATCATAAAATTATTTGATCCGCCTTTTGACAAGTCCTCATTGAATCCCGGATACATCAAAGGTTATGTTCCGGGTGTACGAGAAAATGGTGGACAGTATACACATGCTGCGATATGGATGATTATGGCTTTTGCTGCAAAGCGGAATAAAGAAAAAATGTGGCAGCTATTACAGATGATCAACCCAATCCATCATGCCCAGTCACCCGATGGTGTTCAAAAATATAAAGTGGAACCATACGTCATCGCGGCTGATGTGTATGCGATACCAAACCAGATGGGACGTGGTGGCTGGACATGGTACACAGGTTCTGCGGGATGGGTGTATCAATTGATCATTGAATATGTGTTTGGATTAAAACGCCGTGGCAATACGCTTTCATTTGAACCTTGCCTGCCAGAGGAATGGCAAGGCGCTGCATTGCACTATCGGTTTGGAAAATCTGTTTACCATATTAGTTTTGAGCAGGACCTGAAGGATGGTGATAAAATAACTACTACGTTGAATGGAGAACGTGTTGATGACAATATCATTCAGTTGCAGGAAGATGGTGGTGAGTTTGA
>JANPKZ010000378.1:0-2507 GCA_031426295.1 Saprospiraceae bacterium | reverse complement strand
CCCCAAGAATTTAACTAAAAAACCGTAACGTTTCCCCTCGCCCGATACATATACTCATATCAAAACTACTTTTCCATGGGAACGTATACACAAATCCTTTACCAGATCGTCTTCAGTACAAAACATCGGCAAAAAGTACTTCACAAACCACAGAGAGAAAAGATTTTTAAATACATGATCGGGATTATAAAAAATAAAAATTGTACTCCTTATATCATCAATGGGATTGAAGATCATGTACATATCATAACACACATACATCCAACTGTCAATCTTGCCGGACTCGTAAAAAGTATCAAAATCTCAAGTCATGAGTTCATCGATCAAAATCAACTCGTACGAAACTTTCCCGGATGGCAAAACGGCTATGGGGCTTTCACGTATTCAAATGATGCATTTCAAAACCTGATGCGGTATGTAGAAAACCAGGAAGCGCATCATCATGGAATTAATTTTGAAGTGGAATTTATTTCACTTCTTGAAGCGCATGGAGTTGAATATGATCCGAAATATGTCTTTGACTAACGGATCTTGTAATTTCGATATTCTCCAATCCGCCATCCCGTCAATTTTTCTACGAAGGCGAGCATTCTGTTTTTGAAGCTTGATTTTTTTTTGGAGATATCAAATTGAAAAGCCCAATCGAAACGTCCAAGGCGTTCTTGCATGACAGATGGATGTGAGCCTTCAAATTCAGCGACAGAATCAATGATAGAGTAATCATATTCGGTAGCTGTGCTTACATGTTCTTTTACCCATGCATCATCATGCCATAGCTTTTGAAAAGTTTGTTGTTTGGCTTGCTGGGCTGCAGGAGGTTTGACCCATCCGTAGTGATATACGTATGCATCGATAGGTTTTACATTCAGCTTATTTCCGTTTTTGCGAAAACCCTGAGCATCGCGATAGGAGCGGATGGACTTATCATTGCGGATGATGCGGATCTCTTTGCGGTACCACTTGCGTGAATTTCCTACATACTTATAACTGCCATAAAAATGTGTGTAGTTGAAAAGCAATCCTTCTACAGTGGGATTATCTGCATACCTGTGCATTGCATCTCTGATGACTGGATGATATTTTTCATGTATCACTTCATCCGCCTGGATGTAAAATGCCCAGTCACTATCTGCTGCAACCTGGTCAAAAGCTTTGTTGGTTTCCATCGCGAGGACCTGTCCGCCCTGTCTCAGCGTGTCATCCCATTTAGAATAAATGATCCTGATTTTTGGCGATTGAATGTTTCGGATCAACTCCATTGTCTCATCATCAGAGTCACCCACGCTTACTACAAACTCATCGCACAAAGGAAGGATAGATGTAATAGCTTCCACGATCGGATAATCGTATTTGATCGCGTTGCGGACGATGGTGAAGCCGGAGACTTTCATGTTTCGCCGGCAATATAGGCAGTTAGTGGCACTACTAGTAGTGCCACCACTAGTAGTGCCACTAGAGGGTAACGAGCTGATAGTCAGGGGCCACAGATAGTTATTAACATCCTTTTTTGTGATGCTTTTCTGATCCCGCAATTCCTTTCTGCATTCTCTACCTTTGCGCTCATGGCAAGAAGGCGCGGACAGCAGGCACCCGAAAACGGGGAAGAGAAACCTAAGAAGCTTACCCTTGAGCAACTCAAGGAGATGCGTTCTATGGTTTCGTTTATTAAGCCATACCGCTGGCATTTTATTGGTGGCATTATCCTGTTATTTCTTGGGAGTCTGATGTTCATGGCGTTTCCGAGGCTCGCGGGCGAACTGGTCGATGTGGCTGCAGGTGAAGGGAAGTTAGGTTTGAGCCTGAACCAGATTGGATTAGTGCTTATTGTGATCCTGGTATTGCAGGGGATCATGAGTTATCTGCGTGTGATCTGGTTTGCGGTGGTGAGTGAGAAGGGGATGGCTGATGTGCGCAGCAGTATTTATCAAAAGTTGATTGGCCTTCCGGTTTTCTTTTTTGAAAAAAATAGGGTAGGAGATTTGACAAGTCGCATTTCAGAAGATGTTAACCGTTTGTCGATGATCTTTTCAACTACATTGGCTGAATTGATCCGGCAGGTTTTGATCTTAATATCGGGTGTGATATTTCTTTTGATCACAACACCGCGTTTGAGTTTGACGATGCTTGCTACATTTCCGTTAATTGTTGTTGGCGCGATGTTTTTTGGACGTTTTGTAAGAAGCTTGTCCAAGAGTAGACAAAAGTCACTTGCCAACACAAATACTGTTGTTGAAGAAACGCTTCAGAATATCAATACGGTTAAAGCTTTTACGAATGAGACCCTAGAGTACCATCGCTACAAAACTGAGATGGGGAATGTGGTAAGCACATCACTGAAACTTGCCAAGTATCGTGCAATTTTTGCCAGTTTCATCATCATCGTATTATTTGGTGCGATCTTTTTTATTCTGTGGTATGGTGCTACTATGGTGCAGAATAATCTCATGACAACTGGGCAACTTGTTACATTCATTGCATATACAGCCATCATTGGTGGTTCGATTGGG
>JANPKZ010000377.1:0-2214 GCA_031426295.1 Saprospiraceae bacterium | reverse complement strand
TTTTGGAAAAAAAGCATTGGTCAGAGTGCGTGCGAAAGTATCTGTTGGGTACGATCTCAGTAAAGTGAATATGGAGCCGAATGAAAAAAGCAGGACACTCGTAATTTCAAATTTACCTCCGGCTGAAATTATTTCTGTAGAGCATGATCTCGATTATTATGATTTGTCGACCGGTTTATTCAGCCAGTTCTCAACCGCTGATTATAATAAGATCAATGCGAATGCAAAATCCTTTATCGTTTCGCAGGTGCAGAAGAGCTCGCTAATGGAAGCGGCTGATGATAAGCGCGATGAATTGATCGGCGTAATCCGGTATATGGTGGAACAGGCTGGATGGACGGTGCTGATCATTGGGGATACAACTATTGAATCCCAGACGAAGAAACTGGAATAATTCATTCCCTCTCAGCGATATTTCTGCACTGTCACACGGTTTTTATCTCGTTGGTATTCTACATATCGGCCGAATCACCAAGCTGGTCGTCTATTAATTCCCAGATCGTATCCTTACCTGTATGAAGAGGAAGATTCCACTTCGGATTTTTTCCTATTTTGCCTCGCTTAGCGTTTCGTATTCGATACAGAAACCAGGCTGATCTCATCCTTTTGTTCACTTATTAAATGAAAGTCTTATATGAGTAAATCTACAGACAATACTGCTGTACCTTCTTTGGAGAGCATTCAGAACTTCACGGGCACATATCCCCGGCAGTTGTGGTACCTGTTTTCCATAGAGATGTGGGAACGTTTTTGCTTCTACGGCATGCGTGGTATGCTTACTGTCTTCATGGTGGATCAGCTCCTCCTGGCAGACGGCACCGCCAACCTGCAATACGGAGCGATCCAGGCATTCATTTATATTTTCACGTTTGTCGGAGGTTTGTTTGCCGACAAAATTCTTGGCTTCCGCAAATCTCTTTTCTGGGGTGGTATCCTCATGGCATTGGGTGGTTTTATCGTAGCCCTTTCCCCTGCTGAATTCTTCTATATCGGTATCTGCTTTACGATCATCGGAACAGGTTTTTTTAAACCTAATATTTCCACGATGGTCGGTGGTCTGTATAAAGAAGGTGATACCCGCAGAGAAGCCGGCTTCAGTTTATTCTATGCCGGTATTAACCTTGGCGCCCTGCTGGGAGGTATTCTAATGATCTGGGTTGGAAAGTACCATTCATGGAATATTGCCTTTGCACTGGTAGGTGTCGTGATGCTGATAAGTTTGATCACATTGACGCTTACGCAAAAATCCATGGGTCCGATCGGTCTGTCTCCACTAAGCCCAACCATGGACCCGGGCAAAAAGAGAATGCTTGAAATCGGAACCTATATCGGTTCCCTGGCAGTCATCCCTTTGATCTTATTGCTGATAAAAAATACACAGTACACAGACATCTTTATGTTGATTGCGGGCCCCGCAACACTCTTATATGTCTTCTTTGAAATGCGCAACCATACGTGGGCAGAGAATAAAAAGCTGATCGCAGCTTTGATCTTCATCCTGTTTTCGGTTTTGTTCTGGGCCTTCTTTGAGCAAAGTGGTGGTTCACTCAGTCTCTTTGCGTTATACAACCTGCATCACAGTTTATTCGGGATCGGCATTGACCCCAATATTGTCAATAACTCATCCAATTCCCTCTTCGTGATTTTGTTTGCACCGCTCCTGGGGTTATTGTGGGTTTGGTTGAGCAAGCGGAAACTCGAACCTAATTCAGGACTCAAGTTTGGACTTGGTTTTTTCTTCCTGGCACTTGGCTTTTACATTTTTTACTACACGATCAATTATGCCACGCCTGATGGATTGACATCTTTGGAAATTTTCACACTGGCCTACTTTGTCATCACCTTTGGTGAGCTTTGTTTGTCACCGATAGGCCTGTCATTAATGACGAAACTGGCTCCTACACGGATGCAGGGTCTGATGATGGGTATGTGGTTCCTCGCATCTGGGTATGGTCATTATGTAGCTGGTCTGTTAGGAAAAGGCATGAGCAGTCCGGATGAAAATGCTTCTGTGTTTGACAAATTGGTAGCGTATACCAATGGGTATAAAGAATTAGCATTGTATGCCCTGATTGCAGGTGTGCTCCTGGTAGCCCTGTCTCCGGTCATCAAAAAATTAATGGGCAATACAAAATAAAATTGCTCTAACATTGCATTACAAATGAAATGTGGTTGAGTAAGTAAAACAAAAAGTTTATTTACTCAACCGCATTT
>JANPKZ010000376.1:0-32215 GCA_031426295.1 Saprospiraceae bacterium | reverse complement strand
CCGGATGAATGGCGGCTATGTACAATGATTACCTGGGCATTTTGTACCAGTTTGGCCATTCTGCTCTCTGTAACGTCTACCTCCCTGGTAAGTTTGGGGTATTTGGTTAATTTTTCCTCAAATACACGCTCCCCGGACCTGCCAGCAACAACAATCTTATATTCCGGAGATCCCCTTAATGTCTTCAGAAGTTCGGTCAGCGCCTGCTGGTTGGATTCAATAGAAAGATCACCTTGATACAGGAGATAGTCTCCCCTGCCTTCCAGGCTGGTTACTTTGTCAAGCCCATGAAATACAGGTATCATCGCACTATTTGCTTCCCTGCTTCGATACCATGCATGATCCTCCGGAGAAATAGTAAATACAGTATCAAATACATCTGCTTGTTTGCATTCATACCTGTGCAAGGCCAGAGATTCGCGTTGAAAAAATAAATATTGAAAACGCTGGCTATCGACAGCCAACTCATTGTAATACTTATGCTCAATGTTGTGGGCACGCAACAATCGCTTGCGGTTTTTCAGATCATGGACAAAACCAGTTGTGTGAATGCCCTCGAAAAGCACAGGCACCTGGTCCTGCACCAGCCTGGCAAGCAGAAGTGGATTGCGACGGGATGAAACGATATATGGCTGGCCGGGCGACATTATGGCCTGCCACGAAAGTCTGGGATAATAACGGACTTCAGATGTTACTTCTTTGATTTCATCATGTGGTTTAAAAGGACCATACACAAAACAATGGAGGTGTATCCTGATTCCAGCCCTGTGCAAAGCTTTCACACGGTTCCAGACATCAATAGCCCCACCGTAATCAGGAGGATACGGAACTGCAAAACTGACGATATGAAGATCAGGCGAAGACATAGAGGAAGGTGTAAAGCTGCAATTTATTTAGTATATATATGGAGAATTGCATGATGTAAGCCTCCCCAAACGGCTCTAAAAAAGATAGATGCTTATGTGAAATTAATGCTACCTTTCTCAAGCCCAAGTTTTGGTTGTGGAATTCATTTGTTTCGCAGCGGCTAAAGGAACCAATTCACCCTTTGATTAATCAAATCTGATCCGAATGCAAAGAATTATACTTCTTGCTCTATGTTTTATACTTTCTTCATTTGCTTCCATGTATGCCCAGACAACTCTTCGGGGGGAAGTTTTTGATGAATCTACCGGGGAACCGCTGATTGGTGCTAATGTTGTCATCCAGGGGACGACTACCGGAACGATAACGGATTTTGATGGACAGTACACTTTAAAAACTGACCTGGCCGCTCCATACACGCTTCAGATATCCTATACAGGATACGAAACTATCACCCAGGTCGTAACAGATGCTGCTGCTTTCACACGCACCAAGCTTCCTGAAGCCAGTATCCTTATCGAGACTGTTGAAGTGACGGGCAGCCGGATCCTTGACAAACAAAAGGAATCGCCACTGACCGTGGAATCCCTTGACCTGCTTGCGATCCGGGCGACTCCGAGTTCCAACTTTTATGATGGATTAGGTGCTATGAAAGATGTGGATCTGACTGCAGCCAGTCTTGGTTTTAAGATCATTAATACACGTGGTTTTAATTCTACCAGCCCTGTCCGGTCATTGCAGATCATCGATGGTGTCGATAACCAGGCGCCGGGCCTAAATTTTTCATTAGGCAATTTTTTAGGTTCCAGCGAACTGGATGTCTTGAAGGTGGATATTGTTGTGGGTGCCAGTGGAGCGTATTACGGACCCAATGCATTTAATGGTGTGATAAGTATGGAGACCAAAAATCCTTTTATCCATAAAGGATTATCGGGAATGGTGAGATTAGGTGAGCGAAATCTTTTTGAAGGCTCGATCAGATATGCAGATGCATTGAAGGATAAAAATGGTGATGATGTTTTCGCCTATAAATTGAATTTTTTCGCATTACGTGCTGATGACTGGGAAGCTGAAAATTATGACCCGATCACTGACAGCAAGGTGCCTGCGAATAATCCAGGCAGATACGATGCTGTGAATGTTTATGGCGATGAATATAACATAGCTTCGGATGTTACAACATCAAGCGCACATTTAATATCAGATCCTGGAATTGGAACATTTTACAGAACAGGTTATAAAGAAATTGACCTTGTAGATTATAACACAAAAAACTATAAGGCAAATGCTGCTTTTCATTTCCGCACCCATGCTGCTTCCGGAGTTGAATCACCTGAATTAATTCTTTCTTCCAGCTTTGGATCAGGTACTACTGTATATCAGGGAGATAACAGGTTTAGCCTTCGTGATATATTATTTTTCCAAAATCGTCTTGAATTCAGGAAAAGAGATAAATATTTCCTGCGCGCATATGCGACGCATGAAGATGCGGGAAATTCTTATGACCCCTATTTCACAGCATTACGTCTACAGGAACTCAGTAGAACAGATTTCGATTGGGCTACAGATT
Source organism: Saprospiraceae bacterium (assembly GCA_031426295.1). GTDB lineage: Bacteria > Bacteroidota > Bacteroidia > Chitinophagales > Saprospiraceae > Opimibacter. The sequence goes on along the minus strand of JANPKZ010000376.1, from coordinate 29,781 downwards.
ACAGACGTTTCTGGAAAGGGATTGCCAATTATCCACGTGAGATGCGGGATCTGGGCTATCCAAGTCCCATATTTGATCCGGTAACGGGAATGATAAGTTTCGATGTGGCGGGTGCTGAGCAATGGCTTGTTAATTACAAAGATAGCCTTACCATCTGGCATTCTATTGCAGAGGCATATGCCAATTCGAAAAATACGCATATCGAACCGGGTATTTCTGACTTTTTGGCTCCTGGCACTCCGGAATTTACTGCTGCATTTAATGATATCACAGGCAGATTAAATAATGAGGCTGGAGGTACTAAATTTTATGATAAATCAGCACTTTATCATTTACATGGTGAATACACATTTACTCCCCGCTTTATTTCAGAAATCCGGGTTGGTGCTAATTACAGATTGTATGCACCCAATTCTAAAGGAACCATTTTTAATGACAGTGTCTCTTCTATTAAAAATAGTGAAATGGGATTCTATGCGGGTTTGCAGCAAAAATTTATACAGAACAGGTTAATCGCATCAGCCACCATGCGCCTTGACAAAAATGAAAACCTGGACTGGATCACCACCCCTGCAGCAAGCCTCGTGTATAAACCCGGTGATAACACGTACCTGAGAGTTTCATTTTCAAGTGCATTGCGCAATCCAACATTATCTGATCAGTACCTGAACCTGAATGTAGGACCTGCAACTCTTGCAGGTCAAATCAATGGTGTGGATAGCTTGTTAACGATAGATTCTTTTCTTGACTGGCTTACATCCCGAAATGCAGGAGATCTTCAATATTTCAGCATTGACGCCATTCGCCCTGAAAAAGTTAAAACCATTGAAGCAGGGATTCGCACTACACTTTTCAAATCCATATTTGTAGACCTGGGGTATTACACGAACACATACAAAGATTTCCTTGGCTACCAGCTAGGTATAAAATCAGTGATTGACTTTAATGATCCTCTTGCGTTTCCCAAAGAAACCGTTGTTTATAGGTATGCAGCCAACTCTTCAACCAAGGTTAAGACGCAAGGCTTTAGCATCGGACTTAACTATTACCTAAACAGGAAGTTTACCCTGAATGGGAATTATAGCTTTAACCAGCTGACGAAAGTGGATGCAAATGATCCGATCATTCCCGCCTACAACACACCTGAAAACAAGTTCAACCTGGGATTCAGTGGACGCGATATTAGTTTACTGGATATAGATGTCTTTCGTAAATTTGGCTTTAGCATCAACTATAAATGGGTAGAAGGCTTTGTGTTTGAAGGTTCTCCCCAGTTTACAGGCATAGTACCTTCCTATGATCTATTGGATGCCCAGGTAAGTGTCGAGCTGGAAAGTATTAATACAACAATTAAAGTCGGAGCTTCAAATATTCTCAATAACAAACATTTTGAAACGTACGGAGGACCGTATATAGGCCGTCTGGCGTATATTAACCTGCTGTACGAATTCAAAAAAGAATAACGCAATAAACACATTCACTAACAAATTAAACAATGATCATGATGAGATTTTACTACGCGGTCGTATTCCTGGTTTTTTCACTGTCCCTGTCAGCTCAGGAAAACATCTATCTGGATGAAGTATATGCTGATGTGTCAGTTTCAACTAACCATGTCTATGGCATCAATGCCACCATCCTGGCATTTCCGCAATTAGGACAAGCCATACCCCAACCACTGGTTTTTGATCTCTATCAGCCAACTGACAATGACGCTGCATTGAGACCTTTGATTATCTATTTTCACACGGGTAACTTTTTACCGTATCCGCAAAACGGAGGCGTTAATGGTACCATTCGTGACAGTACAGTTGTCACTATGGCCAAAAAACTTGCACGCACAGGATATGTGGTTGCCAGTGCAGACTACAGGTTAGGCTGGAATCCGGTTGCACCTTCCAAAGATGAGCGTGTATTGACATTGATCAATGCTGCTTACAGAGGTGTACAGGATGCGAATACAGCTATCCGCTATTTCAAAAGAAGTGTTGTAGAAAATGGGAATCCATTCCGGATTGATACAAGTCGTATCGTCCTGTTTGGTGATGGTACCGGTGGATACATTTCTTTGAATACCGCTGCGCTTGACAGCTACATAAAAATTCCTACAGCTTCAAATGGTAAATTCCTTTTATCAGATGGTCTTGGCAATTTCTTTCCAATGATCATCGAAAGTGTCAATGGTGATATCGAAGGAAAAACTGTAGGTGTAATTCCACCCACTGGAATTCCATTCCTCCCATTCGCACCTGGGGATACACTCAATTACCCCAATCACGTAGCCTACAGTTCTGATTTTGCAGCTTCTGTTAACCTGGGTGGTGCTATTGGTGATACTGCATGGATCGATCCGGGACAACCTCCTATTATTTCTGTGCATGTGCCTTCGGATCCATTTGCACCTTATGTAGAAGGTTTGGTTGTAGTCCCTGTGAACCCACCTCTGGAAGTTGTTGAAGTTCAGGGGTCATACCTTGTATCATATCTCTCAAATCTCTATGGAAATAACAATACGCTCTCACCACCAAATAATGTGACATCAGAGCAATTCGAAGTGACTGCGGAAGCGAACACACGTAATGATGGCCTGGAAGGATTATTTCCGATTTATGGTACAGGTGGCCCGTTTGACAGTGCACCCTGGAATTTCTGGGATCCTGCTACGAACGTAAACAGCGCGGGTGGTTTGCTTCAAAATCCTGATATGTCAAAAATGAAAGCTGAGTTATACATGGACAGTATCATCGCCTATGTACTGCCACGTTTGTATACAACGCTTGACCTGGCCACACTTGTCAACACAGAAGATCTGCTCAACCAGGCAGATGTGCAAATGGTGACATATCCAAATCCGGCTACAGACCAGGTGTTAATTGCAACGCATAAAGATTATACCATGAGAAGCATCAGCGTATTTGACATCAAAGGCACGCTGGTCGATTCCCGTAATGGTATCAATCACAATTATTTCCAGTTGCCCATTAATCATTTGACATCCGGACAGTATATCATCCAGGTACAATTTGACCAGGGTGTTGCTGCTAAACAAATCATCGTGAAATAATAAATCCGGTCCGCCGGACGTATTACTAGTCGACAAAAGCCTGTATTCAGTAAAGAGTGCAGGCTTTTGTATTTCAATTGGGTCTCCCACACACTATATTTGACGCCACGATGCAGTTTTTATATCCCGCCTTTCTATGGGCATTGACAGCACTTTCGATTCCGGTCATTCTCCATCTGTTTTATTTCAGGCGATATAAGAAGGTATATTTCAGCAACTTACGCTTCCTTCGTGAAGTAAAGGAAGAGACCTCAGCGCGCAACCGACTCCGTAATATCCTAATCCTTATCTCCCGTTTATTAGCCATGGCCTTCATCATCCTGGCCTTTGCACAGCCGTTTATTCCCTCCAAAGATTCAGGTAAGGCGGGAATCCGGAATGTGAGCATGTTTGTAGATAATTCATTTTCCATGCAGTCCTTTGGGCAGGACCTGTCCCTTTTTGACAAAGGCCGGCAAAAAGCACGTGAGATCATTTTAGGATATGGACAGGAAGATCGTTTTCAGATCCTTGGACATGACTTGTCTCCCGCACAAAATCTCTGGATAGATCGTGAAGAGGCATTGTTGAGACTGGAAGAAATGGATTATACGCCTGCTGTGGTTCCTTTGTCGATAATAGCTGGTCGCCAGAAACAAGGTTTTTCCAGAGGAGAGGGCATTCCGGTGTCCTGGATGATCTCTGATTTTCAAAAATCCATTACTGACATTGAAACATTTGATTCAACATACTCCACCAACTTATTGGCTTTAAAAAGCGTGCAGGAAAAAAATGTTGCCATCGACAGCGCATGGTTTGACAGCCCGGTTCAGATGCTGAATCAAAATTCGGTTTTACTTTTTTCCATACACAATTACACACCAGATGATGCTGATAATATTCGTGTCACGATCAGTCTTGACGGGCAGGAGCGGCCAGAAGGCACTGTAGACATCACCGGAGGTCAGATCAGGATCGATACTTCTAATATCACAGTATTAAAATCTGGCTGGCATGAAGTCATGATCCGCATCAGTGATTTTCCAGTTACTTTTGATGATTCCTATTACCTGTCATTTTATGTTCGTCAGAACCTTAAGATCCTTACCATCCATAATGGTGCTCCATCATCATCGATCAGTGCTGTTTTTTCAAATCCGCAGGAATTCATTTATGATCAGACCCTTGCCAACCAGGTAGAATATGCTGGTATCACAGAATATGATCTGATTATTTTACAAGAATTGTCTTCCATCACAACCGGGCTTTCTTCCGTGTTATTGAATTATGTAAAAGAAGGAGGTAAAGTATTGTTCTTCCCTTCTTCGAATGGTTCGCTAGATCAGTATAATGCTTTGATGCGTACCATGGGTGCAAAAGAACTTCTTGCCTACTCTACTGCTGAAAGACAAGGTGGAAAAATCAATACAGATGCATTTGTATATAATGATGTGTTCAACCGTGTACGCCCTAATATGCGATTGCCTTTAGTCAAGGGGTCATATCCACAAGCAGGATCTGGTTCACGGGGCCAATCACTGATCTCTTTCCGTGATGGTGGAGATCTGATCACCTTTTATGCTAATGGCAAAGGTGCTTTTGCTGCGGTGACCGCACCACTGGATCAAAAAGTAAGTGATCTTTCTTTACAACCAGAAGTGTTCGTTCCACTGCTTTACAAGATGGCCATTTATACTTCAGATGCACAACGGATATCATATATCATTGGTCGTGATCAATTAGTTGCTCTGGAGCGTTCAGGTCTTATTGCCGATAAAGATGTAAGCATAACCGGACCGGCGCAGTTTATTCCCGGCATGACTCCGATGGGAACACGAATGTTATTGGACGTGCAGGGTCAGATCCTGGAATCTGGCTTCTACCAGGTAAAACAAGATAACCAGCTTATTGCTTCTCTTGCCTTCAACTATGACCGGTTGGAATCTGATCTGAGTATAACTGATGTTGACGCTATGCCCTCAGGAAGTCAGTTAACCATTTACCAGGACGAAGATGATACGGACTTTACCCAATTGATCCAGGATACACAGCAGGGGAAATTATTATGGAAATGGTGCATTGTCCTTGCCCTGTTTTTTATTGCCTGTGAAATTGCCCTGATCCGGCTTTGGAAAAATGCCTGACCTCGGACCTATTTGTTTTATTTTAGCTGCCAGTAGAAGCCGCGCCGAAACGACTGATCGACCGAAGTATGAACGTACTGATAAAAAAAGCAATCATCCATCAGCCCGGAGAAGCTGAGACCAGCCGGAAAGATATCCTGATTGAAAATGGGCGCATCACCCAGATTGCACGGTCTATTACCGCTGACAAAGTAAAAGTCGTTGAGTCAGCTGATCTTCATGTATCACCCGGATGGCTGGATATTGGTGCACAGCCTGGTCAACCCGGATACGAATACCGGGAGACATTTACTTCTCTTTCAAAATCTGCCCGGGCAGGAGGATTTACGAGCCTTGCTACATTTCCGCGCAACAATCCACCCATCCAGAGCCGGATTGAGATCGAATACATCATGCAGGCGAATGAGCGTCTTCCGGTCCATATCTACCCGGTGGGTGCCATCTCACAGGATCTGGGCGGGAAAGACCTCACCGAAATGCTGGACATGATCCATTCCGGAGCGAAAGCATTTACGGATGGACGAAAAAACCAGGTGGATACAGGATTGCTGACACGGGCGCTTGAATATGTCTTGCCTTTCGATGCTGTCATCATAGATTTTCCACTTGACCGCAGCTTTACGACAGAAGGCCAGATCCATGAAGGCAAGATCAGTGCAATGCTTGGTCTGACAGGAATTCCCTCTGTCGCCGAAGAGATCGTTGTTCAACGTGATATTCAGCTTACAACATACACTCGATCGAGATTACATCTTCATGCTATCTCATCTGCATCCTCGATATCTCATTTACAAAAAGCAATAGCTGATGATCTGAAAATATCAGCAGATGTACCTGCGATGCATCTCTACTTTGAAGACAAAGATGTTGGGGATTTTGACAGTTATAAAAAAGTATTGCCACCATACAGAAGCCAAAAAGACAGGAACGCGTTGATGAAAGCTGTTCGCGATGGGATCATCCGGCATATTTCATCCATCCACACGCCGCTGGAGGTGGAAACCAAAGAATGTGAGTTTACATATGCTTCTTTTGGGTCCATCGGGTTGGAAACATCATTTGCTGCAGCGCATAGTGTATTGAAAGATTATATGCCGTTGCAGGATATCATTGACAAGTTCAGCACAGGTCCGAAACAAATATTGGGTGTGGAAGCGCAAGGAATTAAAAAAGGAGAACTGGCGGACCTGACTTTATTTGATCCTTCTGTTGAATGGTCGTATGAAGGATCGGCACATTCTCTTTCTAAAAATGACGCATTTATCGGTTCAAAATTTACCGGCAAGGTGATCGGTACCTATGCCAAAGGACAACTGATGATTAATTAATATATTTGGACATATTCATCTCATCCTCCAAAAACAAAACGAACGATGTCAACAACACTTAAATGGGGCCTGATCACCGGAATGGTCTATATCGCGCAATCTTTAGTTTCCAATCTTTTGGGCATTCAGCAAAAAGGTATGGGTTCGGGCATTGGTATTCTCATGCTGGTTGTAGTGGTGGCAATTACATTTTATACCATCTATCTGGGTGTCAAAGAACAACGTGATGAAAATCAGAACGGTTATATCACCACTGCGGAAGGATTCAAGCTTGGTCTTAAAATTGCCTTTATTGCCGGATTGATGGCCGGTGTATTTACATTGTTATATATGACTGTGATTGATCCCGACATGACAGATAAAATGATGGAAGCAGCTGAAGAGGAATGGGACAAGCAGGGCATGGATGAAGATCAGCGTGCCATGGCCCGTAAGTTTGGCGGCATGTTCATGAATCCATTTTTACTTGCTGCATTTTCTGTTATATGGATCACCTTGTGGGGTATGGTGAAAGGTGTGATTGCCGGTTCGATGCTGAAGAAAGATCCGCCACCAACAGCTCCGTTGACGTAATCATATGATGCAACCGCAACCAGAGCTTTCTCTTGTAATTCCTGTCTATGACGAAAGTGAATCCTTACCTGAACTTGTCAGCTGGATAAACCGTGTCGTCACTGCGCATGGGATAGGACCCATAGAAATAATCCTGGTTGATGATGGCAGTAGTGATAATAGCTGGAATGTCATTGGTGAACTCAAAAAAAATAACCCATCCATAAAAGGTATCCGGTTCCGTCGCAACTATGGAAAATCTGCTGCACTTCAAAAAGGTTTTGAAGCAGCGAATGGAGAAGTGGTGATCACGATGGATGCAGACCTGCAGGATTCTCCAGAAGAAATTCCGGAGCTCATGCGTATGATCCGCCAGGAAAATTTTGACCTGGTGAGTGGATGGAAAAAAAACAGGAAAGATCCCATTAGTAAACGATGGCCTTCCAAATTTTTTAATGCCGTCACACGCAGTGTGAGTGGTATTAAGCTTCATGATTTTAATTGCGGATTAAAAGCATATAAAAATGATGTAGTCAAAAACATCGAGGTGTATGGTGAGATGCACCGATACATCCCGGTCATGGCGAAGTGGGCGGGCTATAAAAAGATCGGTGAAAAAGTGGTGCAGCACCAGGCCCGGAAATTTGGCTACAGCAAATATGGCTGGGGCCGAATGGTGACAGGATTTCTGGACATCATGTCGATCATCTTTGTAGGCAAATTCGGCAAACGCCCGATGCACTTTTTTGGTACGCTGGGTATCCTCTTTTTCCTTGCGGGTTTTGGTATCCTAACGTACCTGAGTATTTTAAAATATGCTCGTGATATTGTCCGTATAAGTGAGCGACCTGTGTTCTTCTTTGGAATCCTGGTGCTTATCATTGGGGCACAGTTATTTCTTACAGGCTTTTTAGCTGAACTTGTCAGTCGTGTCGCACCGAACAGGAATAAATATCGGATTGCGGAGACGATTGATCTGGATAAGGAAGAATTGGAGGATTAAAAATTGAAGGAATTAGAAATAGAGGAAATTAGAAATTGAGGAAATTAGAGAAATTAAAGAAATTAGAGAAATTAGAAATGATAAATTAGAAAAGACATAAATTTCCAATTTCCAATTTCCAATTTCCTTTTTTTTTCCAATTTCCAATTTCTAGTTAAGACGGGGTGTGGCGGGGAACATGTATCTTTTACGATTACAAATATGTCGTACCTACGGTACTCTAAATCGATCCTAACAAATCTGCGTTTCCATTCCGATTACAAATATGTCGTACCTACGGTACTCTAAATCGATCCTAACAAATCTGCGTTTCCAATTTCTCTTTTTTGAATTTCCATTTTCTATTTTTTAATAACTGATCCCTACCTTCTTAAAGATAAAATGCATCAGCCAGGCAGGACCGATCAGTAAAAATTGCACATCCTGCATAAAAGAGGGTTTTTTTCCTTCAATCTTGTGGCCGATAAATTGTCCGATCCACGCGACGGTGAAGATGATGAGCGCGTAGATGGCGAGTGTGCCGGCATCAAAATCTGCGACACCATAAAGTGCATAGATGCCAAGCAACATTAAAATGCCAATCACAATAAATCCGATCAGCATAATGGTGGACAGGCGTGCATAATAAATCCATGCAAAAAGAAGGAGGACCATTGCCCAATTCGCGTACCAGGTGCGTTCAGCAAAAAAAGGGATGCAAAATAGCAAGGTCAGCAAGCTGAACATGATCGCGGGTACACAGACCCAGTGTATTAGTTTGTTGGTCACATTCATATGGCTTTCACCGTATGTAGCCAATAATTCATCCAGGTGTTTCATCTCTCCAGCAATTGTGTTTCAGAAAATTAAGAAAAGTCTGCTATATGGGAATACTGATTTATCGGGATTGTCCCGAATCTGCCAGTTGATTCCTTCTCTGTAAATTGCCGCGGATTACAACTACATTATGAGGCAATCTAACCGCATTTCTCTCTTGATCCTGTTTATTTGGCTTGTGCTTCTTGCACCTGTAGCTGCCCAGGATGCACTCAAGATAAAAGTGGATCAAAAGGCTTTGCTGATTGAATCCAAAGCTATCAGCTGGCGTCATCACCTGCATGAGAACCCTGAACTGTCGAATCGTGAATACAAGACTGCAGCTTATATTGAGAAACATCTTCGCAACCTTGGCCTGGAAGTAAAAACAAAAATTGCGCATACGGGTGTGATAGGGATCTTGCGTGGAGGAAAACCTGGCCCTGTAGTGGCACTTCGGGCGGACATAGATGCACTTCCGGTGAAAGAACGTGTAGACATCCCTTTCGCCAGCAAGGTGAAAGGAGAATATCTCGGAAAGGAAGTTGACGTCATGCATGCTTGCGGTCATGATGCTCACACTGCAATCCTTATGTCTGCGGCAGAAATACTCTCATCAATGAAAGATTCGCTGGCCGGCACAATTGTGTTCATATTTCAGCCCGCGGAAGAATCAGCGCCTCCCGGAGAAACTGGTGGTGCTCAGATGATGATAGCAGAAGGCGCGTTGAATGATCCGCCAGTTGATGTAATTTTTGGTTTACATATCCGATCTGACATTCCAACAGGCACGCTTAAATATAAACCGGGTGCCACCATGGCTGCCGTCAATTCAATGTCAATCAAAGTAAAAGGCAAATCATCGCATGGCTCTTCACCCTGGCTTGGAGTGGATCCTATCGTCGCTTCTGCCCAGATCATCATGGGGTTGCAAACGATCGTATCAAGACAAATGGATATCTCTAACGAACCTGTTGTAATTACGATCGGGAAAATTGAGGGTGGTGTTCGTTCCAATATTATTCCTGAAGAAGTGAACATGTTAGGTACGATCCGCACTCTTGATACGGCCATGCAACGAATTATATTAGCCAAGATCCGTCATACAGTTACAACCATTGCAGAAAGTGCCGGTGCTACGGCTGAAGTCACTATTGATAAAGGATACCCGGTTACATTCAATAACCTGGAGCTGACACGTGAAATGCTTCCAACTTTATTTGAAGTGGCAGGAGAAGACAATGTATTCGTCAGAAAACCGATGACAGGTGCCGAAGACTTTTCATTTTTTGCCAACCAGGTTCCCGGGTTATATTTCTTCCTGGGTGCGATGCCACCTGGTACGGATCCGGCTAAAGCGCCTCCCCATCACACGCCTGATTTTTATATCCAGGATGAAAGTTTATTGCTTGGGATTCGTTCTATGTGTTACCTGGCTCTTGATTACATGAAACAACATCCTGCACATTGATGTTACCGACCATATATCAAAACCTGTACGCATGAAGATCATCGAATGCCCCAGAGATGCCATGCAGGGAATTCACCAGTTTATTCCTACCGAACTGAAAGCACGATATATCAATGCGTTGCTGAAGGTTGGATTTGATACCATTGATTTTGGTTCGTTTGTTTCTGCGAAAGCCATTCCGCAAATGCAGGATACGGCTGACGTATTGAAGTTGCTTGATCTTTCAAAAACAAAATCAAAATTGCTGGCGATCGTTGCCAACAAACGAGGTGCGATTGATGCCGTACAATTTGAGGAGATCGATTATCTCGGTTATCCATTTTCTGTTTCCGAAACATTCCAGATTCGAAATACCAATGCGACCATTGAAGAATCATTAAGTCGCGTTGCCGATATACAGGATATATGCTTTTCAAATAACCGGAAGCTGGTGATCTACCTGTCGATGGGATTTGGAAATCCGTATGGTGATCCGTGGAATGTAGAGATCGTGCAACATTGGGTGAATCATCTGGCCGATATGGATATTCGTATCATGGCGTTGTCTGACACCATTGGAGTTTCCAATCCAGATAATATTTCCTATTTATTTTCCAATCTGATCCCACCTTATCCGGATGTTGAATTTGGTGCGCATCTGCATACACAGCCGCACAACTGGAAAGAAAAAATGGAAGCTGCGTATACCAGTGGATGCCGGAGGTTTGATGCTGCGATGAAAGGATATGGGGGTTGTCCGATGGCGAAAGATGAATTGACGGGGAATATGGCAACAGAGAATATGTATAGTTATTTCCGGGAGATTGGTGTGGAGACGGAGTTGGATTCAGGTTCATTTGGAGAGGCTATGGGGTTGGTGAATGAGGTGTTTGTGGGGCATTGAGGGAGGGTGTGCCAAAGTGCCGGATTTCGATATAAATTTGAAATTTATTGTCACATATTTATTTTGACGGTGGCAATTCATTTACTTCCAACGTCTTACTACCATTTTAACGACGTCCGCTGATCCGTTTTAAAAACGGATAGCAAGCCTAGCACTGCTTTTTGCACCCAACCAAACAGAAAAATCCGGTATGCCTAAAAATCTTTCCTTACTGATATCGTCGATATCAGTGCTGGTGTAATTATTTAATCCTTCTGCGGAAGGCCAGTTTATATTAGAAGAAAAAGAGTCCGGAATCTTTTGAAAGCTACATCCCCTCCTTCATACCATTTTCTTCCTCATCCTTCGGTGGATTCAACGCGAGGTACACCATGGTCACCCCACCCCCAATCATCAATATGCGGATGATGATACCACGAGGAGTGCCCGGTGCGTCAATCCATGTGAGAAAACTGAGGTTGGCGCCGATGAGGATCATAACTAAGGATAACATGCCCAGAACAAATAAGATGAAGCCCAGGATCATGAATATGTGGCGTGTTCGTAACATAGGGCAATGTTAGGCAAAAAGGAGCAAAGGAGCAAGGAGCGGAGTGCTGAGAGCAGGGAGCTAGGAGCAATTTTTGATTTTTGATTTTGGATTCTATCCCGTATAGTGAACACAGTATACTGAATACTAATACAAAATTCCTGTTTGTACTTCCAACTTTGCAGTTCTAAATTTTAAATGGTTCATCGTATATGCCGTATATACTTTTCCATATTTTACACCCGTCGTAGGCGATTTTAACAAGAATTTTATAGTATATGCCGTATATATTTTTTATGTCTTTAACGGTATAACCCTGATTAACATTTTAATCTTTCATCGTATATTCCAATAGAATTTTTGACCTGTTTCGATATTTACTATTTCCATTTCACATTACAACACCAACCCATTATGAAATCCCAACCCATCAAGATCTGCTCCACCGGCAGACGCTCCCACTCCCGAAGTATTAAAAATGTAAAAAACGCATTCCTCGAAAATCCCACCAACGTCCCGGAAGATATCAACATAGCTGACCGGAGCGCTCTCGAAAATTACAGCCACAAAAATATTATCAGGCAACCCGATGACATGCGCAGACTTTTCGAACTCGTCCTACCAACAGAAAGTCTATGGAAACCCGGCCGCGAAATCCGCATCGCATTTGTGGGCGGTACGAAAAAAATAAAAGATAAAGTCCGCTCTATCGGAAATGAATGGCTCCAATATGCTAACCTGAAATTCAAATACATCACTGATCCCGAACTCGCTCATATCCGCATCGCATTCAACAAACGAGAAGGGTCATGGTCCGGCCTCGGGACAGATAATTTAAGCTACGATTCCAATGAAGCCACGATGAATTTTGGATGGCTGGATGCAGAAACTCCTGAGGAGGAATTTCGTGGCGTTGTCCTCCATGAATATGGCCATATGATCGGATGCGGCCACGAACATGAAAGTCCAAAGAACGGCGGTATCCCCTGGGACAAACAAAAGGCTGTCAAATATTATATGGATTCACAGGGTTGGAGCGAAGAAGAGGTACAGGAACAGGTTTTCGACCGGTATACACATGACCAGATCAGAGGCACGCGTCTGGATAAAAAATCCATCATGATGTATGCCATTCCAAATGCAATCACGATCGGAAATTTCCAGGTCGGATGGAATAATGAGCTATCACCAAAAGATAAATCCTATATCAGGAAGATTTATAAACGATAAATTGATTTATTTTTTGGAAGAAAATTTTCTAATTATTTTAATCAATTCAAAACAAATAATACTTGACAGGACAACAAGCAAAACAATGCTCATAGCATCCCAAGTCAGTGCAGTCGTTTTTAAAAGTTTTTGCAGGAATGGAACAAACACAATGAGTGTTTGAAGCAAAATGGTAATTCCAATGGCTCCCCATAATTTAAGGTTTCCAAAAAACCGTTTTGAAAATAATGTATGATGCTCCATCCGGACAGATAGTGCATTTCCCAATTGTATAAAACACAACGTTGTAAATACCATAGTCTGTTGCGTCCGCGTATCGTACCCCTGCTCTACACTCCACCATTGTATAAAAAGTGCTGCACATGCCATTAACACACCTGTTGCGAGTATTCTCCAGAGCAATCCACGTGCAAATAAATTTTCACCGGGCGGGATCGGCGGCCGTTTCATAATATCTTTTTCTGCAGGTTCAGCTACCAACGCCAGTCCGGGCAAACCATCCGTCACCAGGTTGATCCACAGGATATGTGTGGGTAACAATGGGATCGCCATTCCTAATATGGGTGCGAAAAATATCGTGAGGATTTCCGCCAGATTACATGACAGAACATAGAGGATAAATTTTTTAATATTCTCATAGATCCGCCTACCCTCCTTAACCGCTTTGATGATCGTGGCAAAATTATCATCAAGCAATATCATATCAGCTGCTTCCTTGGAAACATCTGTTCCGGTTATACCCATGGCAACACCTATATCTGCCTGCTTTAATGATGGCGCATCATTTACACCATCTCCTGTCATAGAGACGAATTCACCTTGTTGCTGCAGCGCTTTTACAATATTCAGTTTCTGCTCAGGAGAAACGCGTGCGAAAACAGGAATTTCTTTGACCTGCTTATTAAACTCTTCTTCAGATAATTCCAGGATCGAAGAACCTGTCCGTGCTTCAGGTGCACCAGGCTCAATAATTTTCAGCCTGAGTGCAATGGCATATGCTGTAAGCGGTTGATCTCCTGTGATCATGACCGTTTTGATACCGGCAGTTTTACATTGCTCAATGGCAGCAATGACTTCTTCACGTGGAGGATCCATCATCGCTACAATCCCTAAAAATTCGAGGTCTGATTCGAGACTGGGATCAATGACAGGTGGAATCTGATTAAATTGTTTCCAGGAAAAGAATAATACACGTAATCCTTCAGCTGCCCATTCCCGGTTTCGCTCAATCCAGCCGGGTATCTGGTCTTTATATTTCGCAGACAATACTTCCGTGATCTTGACAGGAGCACCTTTCACTAACAGGATCCACTTTCCTTCATGCTCATGCAACGTGCTCATCCGCATTCGCTCTGAATCAAAAGGGATCTTACCTTTAATAGGAAATGCACCCCGTGATTCATCTTTATTGAGACCCTGTTCTGTAGCATACCTCACAAGGGCAACTTCGGTAGAATCTCCCAGCAACGAGTTATCTTCAGCATACCGTACTTCATTGTTCAGCATCATCGCCTGAAGAAGCATAGGCTTGTGCTCTTCATCACTTTCAATTTTTTCAACTGTCATGACGTTTTTTGTGAGCGTACCCGTTTTGTCGCTGCAGATGTAGGTTACAGATCCTAAGGTTTCAACTGCTGGCAACTTTCTTACCAACGCATTTTGTTTTACCATTCGGCTTGCCCCTTGTGCCAATGCAATTGTGACTACGGCGGGCAATGCTTCAGGTAATGCAGCTACCGCCAATGAGAGTGCTGTCAAAAACATGGTGTAAGAAGGTTCTCCTCGCCACAAGCCAAACAGGAAGACAACTGCACAAATGACGACAACAGCCACGGCAAGTTGTTTACTAAACACACTAAGCCTGTGCTGTAACGGTGTTTGCTGATTTTCAACATCTAGCAATCCGGCAATCTTGCCAATTTCTGAATTCATTCCTGTTGCCGTAACAAAAGCCTTAGCAGAACCATTACTAACAGTGGTGCCGCGAAATACCATGTTCACCTGATCTCCCGGCGATAAATTATCTCCTTTTAGAGGATCGATTGATTTTTCTACAGAATTACTTTCACCAGTCAGCGCCGCTTCTTCAGTCTTGAATGCACTCACAGTAAAAAGCCTTGCATCCGCGGGCACGCCATCACCGGCATTCAACACAATCACATCTCCCGGCACTAATTCAGAAGCATCCACTTTAGCTGAATTACCATCGCGTACCACCATAGCCTGTTGCGAAGTCATATTCTGAAGCATGTGCACAGACTCTTCAGCATGATATTCCTGAAAGTATCCAATGATGGCATTTCCAAGAATGATGGCCAGAATAACAAAGGCATCCGTGTGCTCTCCAACAAAAAAAGAGATCCCCGCAGCGATCGCAAGGATGAGGATCATCACATCCTGAAACTGGGAAAGAAAAATTGCCAGCCGGCCTTTACGTTTAGCCTCCTGTAAGACATTTTTTCCATGTTGCCCCTGCAGCGCCGGGATCTGAGCTGTATGTAATCCGGTCGTTGAAGTCTTCAACTGCTGGATTACATCATCCGGGATAAGCTGATAAAATTGAGCCATACCCGTAATATACTGGAAGTTAAAGTTTCTTACTCATCTCACTCCTGGAAGAATGGTAAATGCATTTTTCCTGAACTCTTTGTAAATAAAAATAACTGCATCAAAACAATATTTTCAATTTAGAAAATATGTTCCGATGCAGTCATAATCACTTTTAATTTATTAATGCAGGATAACTACCTTTTGAAGAAGTTGTTCGTTTGCAGTGTGCGCCTGAATGAAATAGGTTCCTTCAGGTACAAGTTGTAAATCCAAAGGAATTTGATTTTCTCCTCTTGCAGCGTGGAATGATACTTCATGTAAATTTTGTCCAAGGAGATTAAGAAGTGTAAATCGTACATCTTGTTCGGTTCGGGACGTAAATTGAATATGTAAATCCCTATCAGCAGGATTCGGCCATACATTCATATGATTTTTACCATAACCTTCATTCTGAGTCACGGTTTCATGCTGATTGACCGGTGTGGAATTACTTATCAATTGATCACCAACCAGGGCTTGTACCAACGGAATTTCAGAAGGAAAGACACAATCCAATGTAGTCATACACATCGTCACACAACCAAAGGTGTCCATAATCGTAAGTATGATTTTCACTTCAGACCATCCAACATAGATCGTGATCTCCGGTGTATTCTGCCCGGACTGTATGAAACACTTTTCTCCAACAACCTCCCACAGGTACTCATATGGACCTGTGAGATCACTGGTGATTACCACACCATGACTGTTACATTCAATTGTTTCAGGAAGTAGAATTGTACAATCCAGTATTGATTCTGATGTCCAAAAAATTCGCTGAACATGTGTGGTGGAATTCCCACAGAGATCAGTGGCTACCCATGTCCGTATAATAATCCATTCATTATTTACCTGTGTTGGTACGACATTCTGATTGTAGGTGATGATGTCAGTTGTATCCATCGTTGTCAGAACAACACCGGGCAATAACGGATCACAAATGATCACAGTATCAAGAGGCGTCAAAATAAATACGGGAGGAAGATTATCGATCGTATAAACTGAAAATGAGATGGAATCAGCATTGTCACATGCATCCCTGACCATCCAGGTGTATATTATCCGATTTGAAAATCCAGTGGTGTGGCAATCAAGTAATGTTGTATCGATTGTAAATTCAGGAAGAATCTCCAGGTCACAACCGTCAGTCACGTTCACACTATTTTCATTCAGATCCAAAAGACGTTTTATGATTTCCTCCGCTGAAAGATGTACGAAATTGGAATCATGCATGTCAAAATCACGAATGACCGAAAACGAAGGGATTATAATCTCAGGTGCTGTATGATCATTCATAATAATCGTCTGCACTATTTCTCTGACATGACCACACAGATCTGAAGCAGTCCAGATACGCCTTATGACAAGACCATCCTGGCATGGCACATCAAGTGTATCCTGCACCATGGTCACGGGAACAAATGCCTCAGCGCAGGCATCAAAAGCTGTTACGACAGGAATTCGCAAATCATCACATAACTCCGGCTCAATGCCTGACATGACTGGTCCGCCACCATTACCTACCTGAATTGACTGGTTAGCAGTGGAAACATTACCGCATGGATCCGTTGCCGTGACTTGTCTGATGATCGTGTATTCATAAGCACATGCACCTTGAATAATTTCATCTACAGTAATCATAGAAACTGTTCCGCAATTATCACTTACCTGGATTTCAGGAATGGAATCAGCACAACCTACACTGAGTGCGGAAGCATAGGAACCAAATACTGGATTTCCATCATCCATGATATTAGCAATCCTGATCAGTTCAGTGCGGTTACCACACACATCTGTTGCCGACCACATTAATTCTACTACTGCAACAAATTCCTGTGCCGAACAATCACCCGTAGACAGCACTGTTTCTGTAAAGGCCATTGTCACACCTTCACCACATCCTCCGGTAAAGAGGACATCACCTGTTCCAAATGGAGTGTACTGTCCATTCTGGAATGAGCATGACACAAGAATAGGTTCATCCAAAATGGATCCTATCATAACACTGTCAATAAAACTCAGGAGAGGTTGAACATCCTCATTTGGTAAAAGGATAACTGTGTCCCTTGTAATATTGCCACAAGGATCAAATGCTTCGAACGTTCTGCGGATGGCTTGTCCATCTCCGCAAGGATTATCAATACGTACATCCCAATATCTCACAGCAGCTTCACTGCAATTATCTGCAGCCTCTATATTTTGTAATGCAGGATCACCAACGCAGGCAAATGCCGGAAGATCAGTAGAGAAGACTGGCGCCTCGTCATCGTCAAGTTCCACTACAAGGGTTAATGTAGATGCATTACCACACTCATCAACAGCAGTCCATTGAAACGTGCGTTGCTCTACATAGCCATAAAACTCACAATTATTGGCTGTATGTGTTTTCATTGTAAATTGTACAGATGGTAAATCTCCACATGAAGTAGTACTGATCACCGCCTGAGCATTCAGAGCTCCAATAAAGGCAGGAAATCCTTCTTCTGAACATGTATATGTAAGAACATCACCATTTAGAACACCATTCAGTTCAGTCACCACAAAAGCCAGCGATGGACCTGAGTTATCGGTTAGTGTAATTCTCTGTTCTGCTGTTGACATATTCCCACAGCGATCTTTTGCAGTCCAGCTTCTAACCACCACTCGCCCATCCTGGCAGCCAGGTAACGACAAACCTGTTTCTGTAAAGGAAATGACGCATGCACATAAGCATTCGTCAGTTGCAAATATTTCCGTTGGTGGAGCGGGTATCTCATCACAGGCTATTGTAATGTCATTGGGTACACCAAACAAAACAGGTGGTATGGTATCAATCAGCGTCAGAAATATTGAGGCTGATGCTGTCGTGCCACATTCGTCAGTGGCTGTCCACGTTAACATTTGCACGTTGATGTATCCATCTTCATCACAATTACCTTCTGCTTCAAAGGATTGATCAAACGTAATAGTGACATCTCCGTCACAATTATCAAGGAAGGTTACACTATTTTCATCAAACAATGGAAGGTCCCATTCCGGGTCCTGCCCATAGCACTGGACCATTAATGTATCGCCATCGATTAACTCCTGTGGCAATATGATAATTGGTGGTGTATTAGGTAAGACTGTGAATATCTGCTGACATGTAGCGGAATTGCCGCAGGCATCTGATGCAGAATATATTCTTGTAAGACTAAAATTGTTGCCACAAATCTGTCCACTTGTAAAATCACCAAGATGAGTTACAGTTACAGTACTACAATTGTCACTTGCAGTTGGTGATGTTATATTGAAAGCTGGAATATCCTCAAGACACTCTACAGTTGCATTGGCTGGACATACGATGACCGGAGGAAGTATATCCTGAACCACGATCGTGGCACTGCATTGCGCTGAGTTACCACAATCATCAGTTGCTGTCCATGTTCTTCTGATGCTAAAATTTTGCGGGCAGTTACCAGGAATGGTTTGATCTGAAAACGTAACCAATACATTCGCGTCACAAGCATCAGTGGCAGTAGGCATCGGAAATACTGGTGTACTTCCACATGCGATCGGACTGATCACAGTTGCACATATAATAACTGGAGGAAGTATATCCTGAACCACAATCGTGGCACTGCATTGTGCTGTGTTGCCACAATCATCTGTTGCAGTCCATGTCCGTATGACGCTAAAATTTTGTGGGCAGTTACCAGGTATGTTTTGATCGGAAAACGTAACCAATACATTTGCATCACAGGCATCAGTGGCAGTGGGTACCGGAAATACCGGTGTACTTCCACATGCGATTGGGCTGACCACTGTAGCACAAATGATGACGGGAGGAATGATGTCCTGAACAACAATCATGGCACTGCACTGAGCAGTATTTCCACAATTATCTGTAGCTGTCCATATCCGGGTGACACTATAATTCTGTGGACAATTGCCCGGAGTATTCTGATCAATAAACGTCACATCAACCTGAGCATCACATGCATCTGTTGCAGTAGGAACAGGAAACGAAGGAATTAATCCGCATGCGATTGGGCTGACCACTGTAGCACAAATGATGACGGGAGGAATGATGTCCTGAACAACGATGGTAGCACTGCACTGAGCAGTATTGCCACAGTTATCTGTAGCTGTCCAAATTCTTGTTATGCTAAAATTCTGTGGACAATTACCCGGTGTATTCTGATCTATAAATGTCACATCAACCTGTCCGTCACACGCATCGGTTGCAGTAGGAACCGGAAATGATGGTGTGGTTCCGCATGCGATAGGGCTAACCACTGTAGCACAAATGATAACGGGAGGAATGATGTCCTGAACAACGATTGTAGCACTGCACTGAGCAGTGTTTCCACAATTATCTGTAGCTGTCCATATCCGGGTGACACTATAATTCTGTGGACAATTGCCAGGTGTATTCTGATCCATAAACGTCACATCAACCTGAGCATCACATGCATCTGTTGCAGTAGGAACGGGAAATGATGGTGTGGTTCCGCATGCGATCGGACTGATAACGGTTGCACAAACTATGACAGGAGGGAGAATATCCTGTACTACAATTGTTGCACTGCATTGCGCTGTGTTGCCACATTCATCTGTTGCAGTCCATGTTCTTATAATGCTAAAATTTTGTGGGCAGTTGCCGGGTATGTTTTGATCCAGGAACGTAACCAATACATTTCCGCCACAGGCATCAGTGGCAGTAGGCACCGGAAATACAGGTGTACTTCCACATGCTATCGGACTGATAACGGTTGCACAAACAATAACCGGAGGAAGTATATCCTGGATGGTAATCGACTGCGAACAACTAACTGTGTTGCCAGCATCATCTGTGGCAATCCATGTACGAATGATGATTCCTTCCTGTGAACATGTTCCTTGAGTAAACAGATCAATAAAACTTATAACCACGCCAGACCCACATCCGGCTGAACCTGTTGCCATACCTGTATTTGATGGAAGAGAACTTTCATCACAGGCAATGGTAATATCAACAGGACAGGTAATTGAAAGGGATCCGCTGGACTGAATCACTATAATCTGATCACAGGAATTGAAATTTCCACAATCATCGGTAGATGTCCAGGTACGGGTAATTGTAAAATCTCCCGGGCATGAACCTGCAACTGTTATATCACTAAAAGTTACGCCAGGTGCAGGATCGCAGTTATCATTCGAACTTGCAGTTCCTGTAGCTGCTGGTGTTGTGTCAGCATTTGGCTG
This sequence comes from Saprospiraceae bacterium, assembly GCA_031426295.1. Lineage (GTDB taxonomy): Bacteria > Bacteroidota > Bacteroidia > Chitinophagales > Saprospiraceae > Opimibacter. Next base: position 9,009 of record JANPKZ010000376.1, on the reverse strand, counting down.
TAATGTCAGATCAGGAGGACATATTATAGAGGGTGCAACATTATCCTCTATGGAAATTGACTGTTCACAGCTCACTGTATTACCCGCTGCGTCCGTAGCAACCCATGTTCTAATGATATTACCTTCATTTGAGCATTGACCTTCTACAAATACATCCGTATATGATATCACGGCAGCTTGTCCACATTCAGAAGTGGATGTTGCTGTACCCGTGTTACCAGGTAAGGTGCTTTCATCACATTCAATGGTGATGTTTGCTGGACAATCAATGGAAAGTATTCCACTCCCCTGCACAGTTATCGTTTGAACACATGTGTTTGCATTGCCACATGCATCTGTAGCAGTCCAGGTGCGCGTAATTACAAAGTCCTGCGGACAAGTACCTACAATGGTAATATCAGTGAAACCTACAACGGGTATCGGATCGCAATTATCAATTGCACTGGCGGTGCCGGTAGCGCCAGGTGTTGTATCCGCATTGCCTTGCAACGTCAAATCCGGAGGACAACTTATGCCAGGTGCGGTAGTGTCATTAAAAGAAATCGATTGGGTACAGCTGGCTGAATTTCCACATGCATCGATGGCTGTCCAGGTGCGCGTTAATGTGTAATTCTGGGCGCATGAACCGCCTATCGAATCATTTACAAAAGTAATATCTACAGAACCATCACAGCCATCTGAAACGGTTGGTGGTGGAAAGACTGGCGTTGTGTTACACTCAACAGGACTTATCACTTCAGCACATGTTATGATCGGAGGATTCGTATCTTCTACACTGATGGATTGTGTACAACTCACTGTGTTCCCTGAATCATCGGTAGATGTCCATGTCCTGGTGATGGTACTATTTTGGGCACAGGCTGGAGAGGCAACTGAAATATCTGTAAAAGTTATCTCTGGACTCACATCACAATTATCTGTAGAGGTTGCCATGCCAGCGGCTCCCTGGGGGGAGACATCTTCATCGCATTGAAGAGTCAGGTCGATGGGGCATACTATTTCGGGTGGTGTTACATCTGAAACAATAACAATTATATGATTTGATGTATCCGTGCCACATAATGTTGTATTCACGACATAATAGTCACCACTGGTAGTAACTGTAATTGACGCACCCGTGGAACCATTACTAAACACACCATCAATATTGCCTGATATAACTACGCTGCCACCAGGACAAAAAGTTGTAGGTCCTTCTGCAACGATCACAGGTGCAATAGCAGGAAGTCCAATAGAGACAACATTATTATGCATGTCGATCGCACCTGCTCTTGATAACGCTCTCCCCATTAAGGATGCACCTTCTAATAAGCTAATGGCTCCATTCGCAAGGATGTTGCCAAGAAAGTCTGAGTTTACCCCGAGGCTTACGGCACCATTAATCTGCCAGTATATATTACAAAGTGACGCCCCATTCAGGAGCACCACGCTGGAGTTTGTAGATGTAGAAAAAGCACCATCTATCTTGATGATGAAAATGGCATCGGGATCGCCCTGCGCATCAAATATTAAAATACCATCGAGGGTAGTAGCTGCACCAGTACAATATGTGTTGGGAGTTAAAGTTTGATTATTCCCCAAATTGACTCCTAACACGCTATCGCACATCTGAGTCGCCAATTCAGCATATGCAAGATCCACGTCTGTTGCTGCCTGCGCAGATGTCATATTCGCTACATGAATTTCCCCGATGACGACGCCAGGAGGGAATCCTGTAAATGAGCCAACATTTGTTCCAATATCCCCAGTAACTACTGTAGCTCCGTCATTACTGAATGCACCAGCAGCAGTAAACACAGCAAACTCCTGAGCACTACCTAATGAAGGGGCCTGAGCAGAGATAATTATAAAAGGTAATACAAAAATCATGGCAGTAGCCAGAGACCGTAGAGACAGTAACATAGTGAGTTGTTTAATGCCGCCGCAAGTATGTCCTATGACTGATCCCTTAATCTGTCATGGGAGAAGTGGACTGCAATTGGCAGCGAACATGAAAAATCTCATTAGTCTTTTGGGTAAGACTTAGATCGGAGCTGGAGCTCACGTCATACGGTGGTGTAATCTCATTCGGGCATGTTCTATGTATTAAAGATGGTTTTATTTTGTGAAACTATCAAAATTAATAAAACAAATAATCCAAAAGGCAATGCTACGCCAGTAGTTCAAATTTCGTCTTTTATTTTCTAATCGGATTATATAATTTTAGAAATGATTTACATAATTTTCGTACACACTCAACTATGGAAAAACAGCATTGATCTAATTAAGTTTTGACTCCAGGTCGATTTATAAATCGGACGAGAAATGTCTTGAAGTAAGCATCATCTTCTATAATCTCAGCTTATCAACGTTTTTCGTCATGGTATTCCATAAGATACGTTCAAAACAAGTGAGCTGAATAGATAGAACATAATCATGGTAAGAATTTACATAAATATTTTCACTGAATTTGAAAATGATTGTTAGCTTTCTTATGAATGAAGAATGCCTGAGAGCGCCAGCTTTCGTAACACTGGCAGAACACTTCGGTATCTTATTGCCAAACTTAAAGACTTTCCAGAACTTTTCTTCGGGCGTGCTTCATTTGTTTGAAAAAAGTAGGCGTCAGGCCGGTTACTTTTTTAAACTGAGCTGAAAGGTGGGCTACGCTGCTGTAATTTAATTTATAGGAAATTTCAGTTAGGTTAAGCTCATCATATAAAAGCAATTCTTTGACCCGCTCGATTTTGTGTGCAATGATAAATGTCTCAATTGTTGTACCCTTTACATCAGAAAAGAGACTTGAGAGGTACTTATAATCATACCCTAACTTAGAACTCAAATACTCTGAGAACTGGGGTTTTGGCTCATCATCACTATAATGAACCAATTCAATTACTATATTTTTGATTTTTTCAATGAGGATACTCTTTTTATCTTCCATCAATTCAAGTCCGGAGCGTAACAACGCAGTTTGAAGGTCTTTCCGCTTCTCCTCCGTCAGCGTCTTTAAAATTTCCACTTCACCTAATTCCACCACCATATGTTTAATACCGAGTGCATTCAGGTCGGAATTAACCTTCATCTTGCATCGAAGGCTAACCATATATTTAATATATAGCTTCAAAAGAAAGGGAAATAAGAGAAAAAAACGTAAATACTAATCCTTGCTCATCAGCCTGCCTTCCTTGCAGATATTCAGGCCTCATGAGCACCCTATAAATTTAAGACATTTTTAATATAGGTATTCACCAAAAATGGTGAGGTGTATTAGAGAAAATAGTTTGGCGAATATTTTACTGACAACCTAAAAGAGACAAAGTCTTCCAACTAAAAAAAGACAAAGTCTTTCAACTTTGTCCCTCAGCGTTCTCACACACATGCTTTACCCTTGGTGTCTCCAGGTAGACTTCCGGCTCATTAAAACACCAGGTTATAACAGGTTCCGGAAATTCTATGTTCGGCCTTTCACTAAACCCCATTTTGGCCTGTACCAAATTTACGCACACACGCACCAGATACTATTATCAGTCCGATTATTTACAGAATAGACAGATTTCGTTACAAAATTATAATATGATACTTCCCGACCAGCTGTAATTATATTCTGATTACTTTTTTTACCACCTGGGCGGTGGGTGAAATAATCCTTATAAAGTAGAGTCCTTCGGAATATTCTCCCATGTCAAGCTTAGCATAGTTCTCATGAATAACACCATCTATTATGATTGCACCATTTGCTGAGTATAGCTGAAAATGATATGGGCCAGACCATTGTTCAGTGGAGAAAGCTAGCATTATCTGATTAACTGTTGGATTGGGATAAATATCGACAAGAATTGGTACATCTGCCTTAGGACCGGTCGTGGCTGTTATTTGCTCATCGATATGTTCCAGCATCAACTTTACCCATTCCGTATATTGTATACCACTGGGATGCAGCCCATCATTCGCAACGTAAGAGGGGGTCTGGAGACCTAGCCGGCTGATAGGTGTAATATTAAAATACGTCACTCCTTTTTCATCCGCGATCTGCAGGTTGTAATCATTGTATTGATCAATTTCCGAACTGATCTCACTTGCATTTCCACTTTGCTGACCAAATGGTGTAAATGCATAATCCGGGATCGATACCACAAAGACGCGGGAAGGGTCTCCACCGGCATAACTTATAGCAGAATCAAGTAAAATGGGAAACTCTGTCATGTACTGGCTAAACGGGCGTCCTTGAAATTGATTATTGACACCAATGAGTAACGAGACCAGGTTATAATTTTCATCTTGCAGATCCTGACTCCGGATAGCATTGAGCAAATTATCTGTACGCCATCCTGTCGTTGCAATAATCCGTAAGGTGTCGATGTCAAATCCACGGCTCTCAAGTGAATCCATGAGTTGTTCAGGCCATCGTTGAGCTACTGGCACACTTTGCCCTATGGTATAGGAATCTCCCATTGCCAGGAATCGTATCGGACTGGAAATCAGAAGATCCTGGGATTTCAATGCCGAAGGGCATAGTATCGATCCAAATATCCATAAAACGAGTAAAATTCTGTTTGCCATGACTGCGTCAATGTGAAGGTGTAGCTTAGATACGTTAAAAAACCCCTGAAGGTTTAAAATCCAGATTTTTCCTACATTGAAACCTTAAATTAACACCCTATCTCTCGCCTACTCACCAGGAGGAAAATACGCGACATCTATGCAGGCAAAATATAAATACCGGGACATGAAGGTCCATTCTTCTGATGAATGGATGGCTGATAGCACAAAGAAGTACAGGAAAGTTTTTGACAGGTTTGAGACCACCTATATGCGGGTGGAATTGTCCTTCTTTAATAAACAATTTGATGAAGAAGACTGGGAAGCTTCGTTTCGAACAAAATGCTATTTCGTTAATGGCAGCCAACGCAGCGAACTCTCCAATTTCGAAGAAAAGCGAAAAATTACCAAAGAGGAAAACATCGTGTACATCCGCCATTCCTGGGGTAAGCCCTTGCCGGGAGATTATTGGCGTAAAGGAAGTTATGCCTGGGAAGGATATATAGATGAAGTCAAAGTTGGCGAGGCTATCTTTTATGTAGAGGATGTTGGCCTAGCAGCTCCAGGTGAAAACTTGTTTTTTGACGTGAAAGACCTGAAGCTTTTTGAAGGGGATAAAGTTGGAAGTTCAAATCCACAAAAGAAATATGTTAAAAAATTCAGCCAGAAAGAAACACGTTACGTGTGGGGCGAATTTACATTTACCAATAAGGTCGAAAAGGATTATTACGTAGAGACCATGTTTGGTTTCTTTGATAAGGATGGTCTTCCCAAGGGAAGTCACAACTATGTCATTTATGTAGCACCAAATACGGTTGGCCAGGTTTATTCTACGTATGCCAGTTGGGGTAATGAAACAACAGGTTCATGGTTCAACGACGCCTATACACTCGAGGTTGTTTTTATGGATACCCTGATTGCCAGTACAGCATTTACAGTTGGTGAAAGTTTTGAAGAAGGGGCTGCAGAAGTGATCACTGATTCTGGGGCGTTGCAAAAATTAAATCATCAGCTCAATACACAGGTTACCGAAGAATCTCTTGAAAAAGTACTCCAGGATGCACTGGATGACCTCAATGCACTAACGGGCCTGGAAAACATCAAGCAGGAAGTAAATGAGATGGTCAGGCTTGTAAAATTTTACCAGGAAGCCGGTAAAGATGTGTTGAATAAATTTTCGTTGCATTCAGTTTTCACCGGCAATCCGGGCACAGGAAAGACCACTGTCGCACGTATTCTCTCCAGAATTTATAAAGGCCTCGGCATACTTTCTAAAGGACACCTGGTGGAAGTTGACCGGGAAGGTCTCGTCGCAGGGTACGTTGGACAAACCGCTATAAAATCAGGTGAAAAAATCACGGAAGCAATGGGTGGCGTTCTTTTTATAGATGAAGCCTATTCACTGGCTCAGGAACGTGGTTCTCCGTATGACTTTGGTGGTGAAGCTATCCAGATCATTTTAAAACGTATGGAAGACATGCGTGGAAAATTTGGAGTCATTGTAGCTGGTTATACAGATAACATGCATCAGTTCATTAATTCGAATCCGGGCTTAAAATCAAGGTTCGATAAATATTTTCACTTTGAAGATTACACACCTGATGAGATGTTTATCATATCACTCTCTATGTTCAGAAAAGAGGAAGTCATGCCGGATGTGGATGCAGCCACACACCTGAAAAAGTATTTTACCTTCCTCTTTGACCGAAGGGATAAGCATTTCGGAAACGCACGGACTGTACGTCAGACAGTAGCTGAGTCAGTGAAAAATCAAAACCTGAGGCTTGCAGTGATGAAGAAAGAAGAACGTACTGTGGACATGATGGCCACCGTCATCTTTGATGATGTGAAGGAATTTGAATTAAAGGAGTCAAAATTTAGCCAGGCAAAGATTGGGTTCAAGACAGGAAATACAGATTGATACGACTTTGGATGTGCAAAAACTTTTTGAAGTTTTCAACTTAAAAACAATATGGATTCAGTCAAATCTGTACATACGTGGTATCTAAAAATGTTGATGTAGTTCCAAACTATTCCCAACGGCGGTTGTTGACCTTGTCTAAATCCTCTACGGCATGGCTAAGTCAAAAACTCCCAAAAAAACTCCTCTTTCAAATTCAAAAATCCAGGATCTCGCCAAAAACACTACGACAGGAGAAGGTGAATTTTTAACCACCAATCACGGTCTACGGATCAATGATGATCAGAACTCGCTGAAGGCCGGTGAACGGGGTGCTACACTGCTGGAAGATTTTCAGTTACGTGAAAAGATCACACACTTTGACCACGAACGCATTCCGGAACGTATCGTGCATGCCAGGGGCTCTGCGGCACATGGTGTATTTGAAGTGACAAAATCGATGTCGCAATACACTAAGGCTGGATTTTTGCAGAAACCTGGCACTAAAACTCCTGTATTTGTGCGATTCAGCACGGTAGCTGGTTCAAAAGGATCAACAGACCTGGCCAGGGATGTTCGTGGATTTGCCGTTAAATTTTATACCCAGGAAGGCAATTTTGATCTTGTAGGAAATAATATCCCCGTATTCTTTATCCAGGATGCCATAAAATTTCCTGATCTCATCCATGCAGTCAAGCCGGAGCCGCATCATGAAATGCCTCAAGCCGGTTCAGCACATGATACATTCTGGGATTTTGTGTCCCTGATGCCAGAGAGCATGCATATGATCATGTGGGCTATGAGTGACAGAGCACTTCCCCGTAGTTACCGTATGATGGAAGGTTTTGGTATCCATACATTCCGGTTTGTGAATGAATCAGGCAAATCTGTTTTTGTAAAATTCCACTGGAAGCCAGAACTTGGGGTACACGCTGTAGCATGGGATGAAGCACAAAAAATTTCCGGCAAGGATTCTGATTTTCATCGGAGAGATCTTTGGGAAGCAATTGAGTCCGGCAATTTCCCTGTGTGGAATTTTGGTGTACAGATCGTCGAAGAAAAAGATGAACATGCTTTTGATTTTGATTTGCTCGATCCTACGAAATTAATTCCTGAAGAAATCGTGCCTGTTCAGATTATAGGCAGAATGACATTGAACAGAAACCCGGATAATTTTTTCGCAGAAACAGAACAAGTTGCATTTCACCCGGGTCATATCGTCTCCGGAATTGATTTCTCCAATGACCCACTGTTACAGGGAAGGTTGTTTTCATATACCGATACACAACTCAGCAGATTAGGCGGTCCAAATTTTCATGAGATTCCGATCAATCGTCCCGTAGTACCTGTGCGTAACAATCAACGTGACGGGCATATGCGCATTAATATTGATGCAGGCCAATCAAGCTACCATCCGAATACAACTGGTAATGGTTGTCCCTTCCAGGCAGGAGCGATGGAAGGTGGTTTCGTTTCTTACAATGAGCGAATCGATGCGCGAAAAGTTCGTGCGAGAAGCAGAAGCTTCTTTGATCATTTTAGCCAGGCCACATTATTCTACAATAGCCAAAGTGAGCACGAGAAAGACCATATCGTAAATGCATTACGATTTGAACTTGGCAAGCTTGAAAGAGAAGACATTCGGGTGCGTATCGTAGGTATGCTAACACAGATTGACAGGACCCTCGCATCAAAAGTTGCGCAAGGTCTTGGTATCGCAGTCCCAAAAGGGCCTGAACAACCGATGAACCTGAGTATCCCTGCTGATGGTGATCCTAAAAAATTCCAGCCCAGAAAAGGACAGCAGGCAATTGATGTTTCACCTGCACTTAGCATGGCAAATACAGTTAAGAATACAATTAAGACTCGCTGCATAGCCATCCTGACAGCAGATGGAGTGGATGGTGAAGCTGTAACGGCCATGAAGACAGCGATTGAAGCTGCCGGAGGTCAGGTAAAAATTATTGCACCTCACCTTGGAGATGTGAAGGCAGGGAAAGGAAGAATAAAAGCTGATCAAACGTATTTAACAGCCGCATCTGTAGTTTTTGATGCAGTGTATGTGCCCGGGGGCAAACAAAGTTTTGCTGTATTACAGGACGAGGGTGATGCGATTCATTTTATTGAAGAAGCATACAAACATTGCAAGCCAATAGCGGCAGATGGTGAAGGTGTAGACCTGGTTAACATGAGTGCGGTGGGCAGTAAAATACAGCGTAATGGTGGCTCAGAAAAAAACAACCTTACCAATGGAGTTGTGTTTAACCGGCCAACGAAAGATTTTATCAAAGCTATTGCACAGCATCGTTTTTGGGAAAGGGAAAAAGCGGGGAAAGTACCTGCATAATAGGTATTTAAGTGAATAATGTAAATGATTCAATTTCTGGTGTAATAGTTTAAGACCCGGAAGGAGAGACCTTTACCTCAAACACTTATTATGAGGTATACCAAATTCAACTTTTTGATCATAGCCATATTGGCTGTGCCCTTCTCACTTTTCTCACAGGTAGGAATCAATACAACAACTCCTGACTCTTCTGCTATTGTTGACATTTATTCTACTACAGGAGGACTTCTGATTCCGAGAT
>JANPKZ010000375.1:0-11648 GCA_031426295.1 Saprospiraceae bacterium | reverse complement strand
GAAATAGGGTGGAAGATTGCGCAGAACTTATGGGAATTAGATCTATATTAAAAAAATAGAAGTGATTAGCCCTGCCCTGAAAGGGGGACTTTGATAATTCAACATGAGAAAAAACCCAAGGTCCCCCTTTCAGGGGGTAGGGGGTTAGAGGAATCTTGCGAATTCAAATCCGCTCCGCGTTCAAAATCACATAATTTAACGAAGAAGTATTCTTCTCATTCAGTGTCAATGTCCCTTTGAATGTGATGATCTCATCCGTCGCATATCTGCGGATCGATTTCGGATGCAACCGTAATTCAGCAACACTTTCAGGACCTGCACCACCACAGAAAAAACAGGATGCCATCGGATTACGTGAGAGCACATACTGTGTCCCAAGCGGATCTAACGGAATCATGTACCCTTTGATGATGATCACTTTTTGATCCAGCGCTTTTACAGAAGGACCAAAGTTTGCTTCCAGTAATTCAATGCCTTGTTCTGCAGAAAATACTTTGGAAAACTTCACATCCGTAAGCTGATCCCATGTAATTGTTTGCTGAGCAGATAACGTCTTGATCGCAGACAAGAATAACAGACCAAACAACAGGATCTTCATTTTCATAACCGGATAACGCAAACTGAAGCGAAATAATTGACTGTTGGTTAGTCTTTTACCAAAGTTCCAATGGCTTCACCCTGGATAATTCGTTCCAGGTTGCCTGGGGTATTGATGTCGAACACAATGATGGGCAGATTATTCTCTTTACACAACGTGAAAGCAGTCATATCCATCACAGCCAGGCCATCGCGCAGCACACGTGAAAAAGAAACCTGGTCAAGCTTTACAGCATCTTTATTTTTCAGAGGATCAGATGTATAGATACCGTCCACTCGTGTACCTTTTAAGATGACCTCAGCATTGATCTCACTGGCTCGTAATGCAGCCGCACTGTCAGTAGTAAAATATGGATTACCGGTTCCTGCACTAAAGATGACTACCCTTCCCTTTTCAAGGTGACGCATCGCGCGACGACGGATGTAAGGCTCAGCAATTGATTTCATTTCAATCGCTGAGATCAATCTTGTATAGAGACCAATGTTTTCAAATGCACTTTGTAACGCCATTCCATTGATCACGGTGGCCAGCATACCCATATAATCGCCCTGTACTTTTTCTATACCAGTGGCCTGCGCCTGCAGTCCCCTGAAAATATTTCCACCTCCAATTACAATAGCAACTTCCACACCCATTTCGACGATGGTCCGTACTTCGTTAGCGTAATGCTTCAGTTGCTGTGGGTGGATGCCATAATTCTGATCACCCATGAGGGTCTCGCCACTAAGTTTCAGGAGGACTCTTTTATATTTTGGCATGTGCGATGTGATCTTCTAAAGTTATTTCTTTTTTCCTTTCTATCTGCCTCGGGAGGCACGGGCAAAAAAAAGGCGAATCATTTCTGACCCGCCTGATGTTTTTGTTTTGATCAACCTAACTTGACGTGTTTGAAATCCGTCACGGTCAGATCCTTATTGATGCTCCTGAGATACGCTTCGACTGATTGACTGTTGTCTTTGACGAATGACTGGGCAAGCAGTGTATTTTCTTTAAAGAACTTATTGAGTTTCCCCATGGCGATCTTCTCCAGCATTTCTTCAGGTTTCCCTTCCTGGCGTGCCAATTCTTTACCGATCTCGATTTCTTTTTCGATGATTGATGAATCCACACCTTCCTGGTTCAGGGCAACAGGTTTCATCGCTGCAACCTGCATAGCAACATCGCGACCTGCATCTTTGAAACTTTCATTGTCCTGGTTAAGACCAACGAGTACCCCCGCTTTATTTCCCATGTGTACATACGAAACTACCTGTGGTGCTTCGAGACGCTGATAATCTGCCATCTCAATTTTTTCACCGATCACACCCACCTGCTCCTGTACTTTTTCACCGATCGTCATGTTCTTGTATGGTAATGCAACAAGAGCTTCAAGGTCTGCAGGAAATTTATCCAGTGCAATCTGTGCAAACTCTTTTGCCAGATTTACGAAGTCTTCATTTTTGGCAACGAAGTCTGTCTCGCTGCTCAGTCGGACTACAACACCACGTTTTCCATCTTCGGAAACCAATGCTGTTACAACGCCTTCTTTCGCATCACGGTCAGCTCTCTTGATCGAAAGTTTCTGACCTTTCAGACGCAAGATCTCAATTGCTTTTTCAAAATCACCATTTGCTTCAGTCAATGCGGCTTTGCAGTCCATCATGCCTGCGCCTGTCGTTTCCCGAAGATTTTTTACATCCTGTGCTGATATGGTACTCATCAATGTTGACATTTTTTTAATAAATAAAATTCGCGCTGCTCAGATTATGCTGATGCAGTCTCTTCTGCAAGCTCTTCTTTCTCTTTACCACGTTCTGCCAGTCCTTCTTTGACAGCATTGGTGATATAATTCACGATGAAAGAAATTGATTTTGAAGAGTCATCATTTGCCGGGATTGCAAAATCCACCAGGTTTGGATCACCATTGGTATCTACCATGGCAAATGTTTTGATACCCAGTTTCTTTGCTTCTGCCAGTGCAAGGTGCTCACGTCCGATGTCAACGATAAATACAGCGTGTGGCAAACGATTGATATCAGAAATACCGCCTAATACTTTATTCAGCTTATTCATCTCACGTGTCAGCGTCAGACGTTCTTTTTTAGTAGTGCTGGCAAGTGTACCATCTGTAAGCATTTGCTCCAGGTTGTTCATCTTCTTGACAGAACGACGGATCGTTGCGAAGTTGGTCATCATACCTCCCAACCAGCGATCAGTTACATATGGCATGTTCACTGTGCGTGCTGCCTGGGCAACGATTTCGCGTGCCTGTTTTTTGGTGGCAACAAAAAGGATCTTTTTGCCTGAGCGGGCCATTGCTTTCAATGCAAGAGCTGCCTTCTCCAGGTTTTCTGATGTCCTGTTGAGATCGATAATGTGGATTCCTTTACGCTCCATAAAAATGTACTGGCGCATTTTGGGATTCCACTTGCTGCGCATGTGTCCGAAGTGAACACCTGCTTCCAAAAGATCCTGATATAATGGTTTATCCATGATGGATGTGTTGAATTTAATGTGATAAAATAATGGCGATTAACGTTTAGAGAACTGGAAGCTCTTACGTGCTTTTGGCTTACCAAATTTCTTACGTTCGACCACGCGTGCGTCACGTGTAAGGAATTTTTTGATCTTAAGCGGTGCGCGGAAATCAGCGTTGATCTTCGTCAGCGCCCGGGCTATGGCAAGACGGATTGCTTCAGATTGTCCTCTGAAACCTCCTCCTGACACATTGACCTTGACATCATACTGTGATAAGACATCGAGTTCCAGAAGCGGGGCGATTACATGCGCACTGATATGTAACTGTGGAAAATATTCCTTGTATTCGCGGCCGTTGATTTTGATGGCGCCTGTACCGTTAGATACATAGACACGGGCTACCGAAGCTTTCCGACGTCCTATTGCGTTAATTGTCTCCATATATGTTACTTGGACTAAATATTCTTAATTGAATTAGATCAGTGGTTCTGGCTTCTGTGCTGTGTGCAGGTGTGTTGGACCAGCGTACACATACAGTTTGCGGAACATAGCATTACCCAGTTTATTCTTAGGCAACATTCCTTTCACGGCGGATTCGATCAGACGCTCTGGCCTGGAAGCACGAACCTGGGTTGCAGTCAGTTCTCTCAGACCACCCGGGTAGCCGGAATAATTCTGGTAGATTTTGACACCTTCCTTTTTACCGGTCAGTTTGACTTTATCCGCGTTGATGACGATGACATATTCACCTGTATCAACGTGAGGCGTGTATTCGGGTCTGTGCTTGCCCCTGAGGACAGTGGCGATACGAGTGCAAAGGCGGCCTAACACCATTCCCTCTGCATCCACAACAAACCAGCGGCGCTCAACATCCTGGTTGCGCATGGACCGGGTCTTATAACTCAATGTATTCACAGCAATCTGTTTTTATAACTATTAAATGATCCGCCTTTTTCCAAAGCGGGTCGCAAAGGTAGTTTTTGGACACCCATATTACCAAGGATTTACCAAAGATTTCTGAAAGTAAATTGTATAAGTACCTGATTTTCAGGGAAATTTTGGAACAATTAAATTAAATGGGTCACGCAAAGACGCAAAGTTCGCAAGGAAACATTCAAAAAAAGGTCTTGTATTGTGGATGAGATTGCCAGGAAAAACATAGGATTTTATAGAAAATAGACAAAATTGGTAACGTTTTACCTCGCTCAGGACATATACAGTACAACCTGTTATGCTATGACTGAAAATGAATTATCTAATGTGATCATTAAATCGTGTATTGAAATACACTCTAAACTTGGACCGGGATTACTTGAATCGGTGTATGAAGAAGTCCTCTATTTCGAGCTTACTTCTCAGAGTTATTTTGTTGAAAGACAAAAATCGTTGCCTGTCTACTGGAAAGGGAATAAAATGAACATTGGATTCAGAACAGATCTCATCATTGAGAAAATAGTTTTAGTGGAAATAAAATCTGTAGAAAACATGAGCCCTGTATTTGCAAAAACTGTGCTGACTTATCTTCGGCTCAGCAATATAAAACTTGGCCTTTTGATAAATTTTAATGTGGACTTATTGAAGGATGGCATAACACGTCTGGTGAATAATTTATAAGTCCATTTTTTACTTTGCGAACTTTGCGTCTTTGCGCGACATTATTTATTTGTTGGCAGAGGAAAAAGCTCTTTCAACTTATTCTCCCGGTATCGAAATATGTCACTCACTTGTTTATCCACCCACAACTTACCGGCTATCCATCCAAGCGGACCCATGCCGATATCATATTTCAGATTATCCGTCATCATGACACCACCTGGAACAGCTTTAAAATGATGTTCATGCAACCATAGTTTGTACGGTCCCTTCAGCTGCATGTCTGCAAATGATTCTTTCTCTTTAACAGAAATGATCTTTGTCACCCAGTTGATCGGGATATTCATCATGGGCCTGATCTTGTAGCGGATCAGTAATCCATCATACATCTTATCAGGCACATCACTGATCGTCTGAAAATGCATCTTGTCAGGTGTGATCTCATTCAGGTTTGCCGGATTGGCAAAGAAAGTCCACGCTTCATCAAGCGTGATGGGAAGGAACTGTGTAAATAAAAGTTGTTTCATTGGCCTTGACTGACTGCTGCTTTATATACTTCCAATGCACGCTTGCGTGCAAAATCATGCTCAACTATTGGTGTAAGATAACCGGGTTCATATTCCGGTATCCATCTCCTTACATATTTATATTCCGGATCGAATTTCCGTTGTTGTTCGGAAGGATTAAAGATCCTAAAGTACGGAGCAGAATCACAACCAGAACCAGCTGCCCATTGCCAGTTGCCATTATTAGCTGACAAATCGTAATCCAGAAGTTTCTCTGCGAAATACGCTTCACCCCATCTCCAGTCGATCAGCAAATGTTTTGTCAAAAAACTTGCCACCACCATACGCACCCTGTTATGCATAAAGCCCGTTTGATTCAATTCACGCATGCCCGCATCAACCATTGGATAACCGGTTTCACCTTTACACCAATGTTCAAACTCATCTTCATTATTTCGCCATTGGATCGCATCATACTTTGGCTTAAAACTTTCCGTAACGATACGTGGAAAATGATACAGGATCACCATGAAAAATTCACGCCAGATAAGTTCATTCAGCCATTGGCCATTCCATTTAGATGCTTTAGCTGCAAGCTCCCTGACGCTCACTGTGCCGAAGCGCAAATGAACACTTAATCTGCTGGTTCCATCAATAGCCGGAAGATTTCGTGTTGCTTCATAATGCCTTATTATTTCCGGGTCCGGAAGAGGTGATGGAAATTCTACAGATACATCCTGAAAACCAAGATCCGTAATCGTGGGGATTGGATATGAAATTCCTTTCAGAAAATGAGCTGTATGATTTTCTGAGGGATACCTGGGCTTTGAAGATTGCAGGTACAGGTCTTTCCACACTTTCGAATATGGTGTGAATACTGTGTATGGAGATCCATCACTTTTTACGACTTCACTTCTTTCAAAATTTACCTGGTCCTTAAAAGTATGAAATGGAATATCGTGTTGATCGAGTAGTTGTGCGATACGGATGTCTCTGTCAATTGCATACGGTTCATAATCGTGATTGGTAAACACAGCCTGGATCGAAAATTCCTTCAACAACTTACCAAATGCATTATGAGGCGTGTCATGGATCACATATACCGATGACCCGATATCTTCCAGTTGTCCCTGTATCTGATGAATCGCCTGATGGATGAAGATGACCCTCTTGTCCTCTCTTGATTTCAATCCTTCAAGGATATCCGTATCAAAAATAAAAACGGGTAGTACCGGCGATGACGACATCAATGCCTGGTACAACCCGTGATTATCTGTGAGTCTCAGGTCCCGGCGAAACCAGAATATGGTGACATCTTTTTTTGACATGAACGGGAAAGATAACGGATTGTCTTTCCTGTTGTCAAAATATTATCAATGGGTCAAATACTTTCAATCCGGATTATTCCACATTGATCAATGCATATGCATTCACCACCGGATTGGTCGTTGGAAACCAACCGCCTTCTGTAGAAGTAAATGATGAATACAGGTTGTGCTTATCATAGACGAGGTATGCATCCAGATCCAGGATCACCGGCACGCATGATACAATTTTAGTTGGGCCGTAGTTGATATCTGCAACACGGAAATTGGGAACAGTTGCAATTGCATCACCTTCAAATCCATCCTGGCCATTCCAAACGATGCAGTTATTTTGTGTTAAATGAAGTGACGGATCCATTTTTAATTTCAGGGAATCGGAACCATAGAAGAAAAACAACTGACTGTTGACCCTGAAGTCTGCATCGATGTCGAGAAACTCTGTACTCCAGGTAGCAGGATAGACATATCCGTTGGGACTGTACGAAGGCGAACCGGGTGTAAATATTTCTTCTATTTCAAGGTTACTTCCATCTACTTCCTTAATGCGGAAGATGAGGGTGTCACCTGTAGGTGTCAGGGTTCCACATTCTCCTGAATACCGGAGATAAAAATTTTCCTGGTTGACAGCAGGGCTTTGCAGGTTGACTACATTAGCACCGGGTTTAAAGGTATTGTCTTTCTCACAAGAGGTGAGAAAACTGAGACTGAGCAAGAGTGAGAATGCCATGAAGGCAGATAATTGTGAACTGGGTTTCATGATTTTATTTGTTTTAACTGCCCTGAAAGACTGTCGTGCAGTTGTCAAAGGTTGGGTGCGGAAAGGAATAAAGGATGAGGGAGGAAGGGAAGAAGGGGAGAAAGGAAGAAGGGAAGAGAGTGAGTTACAATTGACATAGATCTCGGAACGCAGGAGTAAACACTGTGTCTAAACAGATGATCCATATCCGTTTAGAAATTTTATAGTAGATGCAGGGTTTACTCCTGCATTTCGATGCATCATTGGATTTAGTTTATAGATCACACCTCATTTTCATTTATTTCCAACCCTTCATCATTCCTTATTCTATTATTCAAGATTCTTTAATCAACCTAGTCCACAGATGAAGGCATACTAGCGTCTTTGTCGTCTTTCAAAGTGAAGCTATACAAAAAGGATGTCTGTAAAAATTGGCGGCGACTGGGATTCTCAATTTTATAATCAAACTGCCGCATGTATCCTGCTTGTACAACCAATAGCGATGAAACTTTATAACCAAAACCTGCAAAGAAACGATTGCGCTCATAATACGGAGCTTTGTCAGTGAAAAACAATTCGTTCGATACCGAGGCATATATTGTTTTAGGAATCAAATCCCTATGGTTGATTGGGAAAAAAACATTGATACGGTAGCGGAACCTATTGCGATACCCATCCGTGGTAAACCTTTGCTCTGCGCGGTAACGATGTTCAAAATTTACCCGGTCGAGATACTGTTCCATGGCTAACTGTACCCATGTACGAATCTCTCCCAGAGCGAGAGGTTTAACAAAATTGCCCCGCTCCGTGGTGTTATAGGTCTGATACCTTCCTGTACCGATCGTGACAGAAATATTTTCATTGAGATTATAATTAAGGCCCCCTTTGATTTCAAAATAAAAGAAGTCATCATAAAACCTGACGCTGCGCACTTGTCCTTCTGCGAATACATTCCATCGTTTATCGAGAACAACTTTGCCATTCAGAATGGTCCATGTGCCTAATGGTCCTGATTGGGCTTGAACAGCCGTCATACAGACGATCCAGAAACCTGTTATGAAACACAGTTTTTGCCACAGGGAGAGGTGGCCGGACATAAGGAGCATGCTCAGATTGTTTATTATCGGACCGGAAAAGTACTAAATGAAAGTGACGTGCCTGCATTCATAAAAACAGGCCCTGATCCTCTTTCGATGACCAGGGCCTCATTCAGGATACCTATTTGTAGCGCAATAAAATTCTAATCAGGATGCACGATTACAATTATTTTAGAAACAATTCCTGCACTTGTTTTCAGCTGCATTAAATAACTTCCCTCCGCAATGGACGCTGTGCTGATAGATGTTTTATTCAGGCCTTTTACAGATTCCAATTTTTGTGAATACACTTGTTGTCCAACGAGGTCAAACACCTGTAAGTCCACAGAGGAAGTTCTGTCAGAGAGATATTGAATATTCAATTTGTCATTTGATGGTTGTGGCCAAAAACTCAGTTGTTTTATCTGGTCATTACTTGTCAGCTCCAATTCTGCTTTCAAAGAATTAGCATCACTCGTGACACCAGGGAGCACCTGAGCAAAATCACCCAATGGATCATCACAATCCAGAATAGATTCACATACAGTAGAACAACCAAATGCATCTGTTACAGTCAATGAGATTTCAACTTCCGTAAATCCGACATATATGCCAATCGCAGAAGTACCCTGGCCTGATTCGATATAACAATCGATCCCCTCCACTGTCCATTCGTACGTAAATTCCCCTAAGCCACCACTGACTTCCGAGGTGACCATGACATTATGTGTATTACAATCTGTAACAGGAAGGATAATATCGCACGTCACGTATGTATCCGGGATCCATAAGATCTTTTGTGTAGCTACCGAAATATTTCCACACTCATCTGTCGCTGTCCAGGTACGGATGACATCAAACGAATTGGGTGTACTCCCCGGAATGATTTCTTCAGAATATACAACACTTACATTCTCCGCATAATCTGTAACGACCACAGTGCCTGCAGCAGGAAGGCCTGTACAGATAAATGTTTCAGCTCCAGGCACATTCGTGATAACAGGAGGGACATCATCCATAACATCAACACTAAAAGATATTTCCGAAGAATTACCACAAATATCAGTCGCCACCCACGTGTATACCCGGTGTTCGAAATATCCGTTGTCGCTGCAGTTGGCCGCATAAGCTACATCCATACTAAATACAGGAATGATGGCTTCATCACATTCGTCCTCAATAAAGACGCTGTATTCATCCAGGTCATCTAATGCTTCCACAATAGCTGTTTCTGATAAGTAAACTACAGCTGTTCCTACATCGAGATATCTCAATATAACAGAGTGCGTTGGAACTTGAATAACAGGTGGCGTAACATCATTCATGATGATGCGTTGGTGAATGACGGTTTGATGTCCGCACGCATCTGTAGCACTCCACGTCCGCTCAATGACAGTTCCTTCTTCACATGGATCCTGTACAGGATTTTCAGTCATTGTCACCTGAACCGGATTGCCAGAGCAGGGGTCCGTTGCTGTCACTCTTGGAATGGACAGATCATTACAGACCGTTTCTTCTATTCCATGAATTACCGGACCTTTTCCACGTACATGTACGATCTGTGTGGACGTAAGTGTATTTCCACATGGATCCGTTGCCGTGATCGTGCGCTCTACATCAAATTCATATTCACATACACCGGGAATGACAACATCACTGGTTGTGATGATGACTTCACCACAATTGTCATGTGCATGAAGTAAGGGTAATTCATCATTACATGAGATCGTCACCACAGGATTGAAATTTTGCATAGACGGTGGCGTCTGATCTATGACTTCAACATGGACGAAAAGCTGCGATTGATTTCCGCACATATCGCTGGCAGTCCAGGTAAGCTCTAGTGATGCCAGTGAACCATTATCGCAATTTCCCAGTGCAACTACTTTCTCTTCGTATGCAACAGTCAGACCTTGAGGACATGCATCCTCGACTCTGACGTCCTCCACACTGAAGAGATCGTAATAACCGTTTTCACCTGTACAATCAAGGGTAAGTGTACCACCTGAACCTATACCCTGTAATACGGGATTCGTAAAACTCATTTCAGGTGCAATTGCATCAGCAGGTAAAATGATAGCTGTATCGCGCACCATGTTTCCGCATGGATCAAATCCTTCATACGTTCTTCGTTTCGCATTTCCATTTCCGCAAGGATTTGGAATAAGAACATCCCAATATCTGACACTACCGTTTTCGCAATTATCGATTGCTTCCACTTCATTCAATGAGGGATCTCCCTCGCATGCCATATCAGGGACACCTACCAGAACAGGAACCTCATCATCTATCAGATGTACGATTAATGTAAATGTTGATTCGTTACCACACTGATCAACACCTGTCCATATTAATTCGCGTTCTTCCACATAGCCAAAGAATTCACAATTCCGTGGTGTGTGTTCGATGGATTCAAAAGTTATTGAAGGAGTTCCTCCGCATGCTGCTACAGGAGAGACTGATTGCGCAGTGAGTTGGTTGTAAAAAGATGGAATACCACCTTCATTACAGGTGTATTCTATTGTCGTGCCGTCTTCAACGCCTTGCAATTGCGGATGTGTCAGGTAAAGTTCAGGTCCCTTTTCATCTACTAAGGTGATGTACTGAATGGCGACAGTTGAGTTGCCGCATGCATCTGTTGCAGTCCATTTGCGTTGGATGACCTGGCCATCCTGGCATCCGGGTGCAGGATTCGTAGCAGCGAATGTGATGGTACATGCGCAAAGACATTCGTCCACTGCAGTGATGGCATCAGCAGCTGGAACTGCAGGCACCTCATCACAATTGACCGTTATATCTTCCGGCACACCAATGAGTGTAGGGGGAATTTCATCCACCAGTTTTAATTGCACGGTGGCAGAACTGCTGTTACCACAAGCGTCTGTTGCTGTCCAACGGAGGCGATAAAGATTAATATATCCATCCACAGGGCAATTACCTTCATCGAGTAATGTTTCAGTATAAGTGACTGTCGTTGTACCTGTACAATTATCTGTTGCTGTAACACTTGTCTGGTTAAATACGGGTGGATCCCAATCCGGATCCTGTCCATAACATTGTACTTCAATCGTACCTCCATTTGACACGCCCTGTAACAGAGGGTGATTGAAGGCGATGGTGGGTGGTGTGTTGTCAAAGACAGCGATCGTCTGGGTACATTGCGAGGTGTTACCCGATGCATCAGTAGCTCTGTAAGTGCGGTTTACATTAAAACGGTTCGTACAAATAAATCCTACCGTTACATCACTAACAAATACAACCGAAATCACGCTACAATTATCAGTTGCAATTACACCTGCTATACTTGGAGCGGGAATTAATGAAGCGCATTGGACAGTTACTCCCGGTGGACAAGTT
>JANPKZ010000374.1:0-2917 GCA_031426295.1 Saprospiraceae bacterium | reverse complement strand
ACCGACGATATCTTATTGAGCATAGCATACAGGACCGGATTGGAAATAATAGCATGTTTCACAATTTCCGCTAGACCTGAGATTTTTTCGATTCGGGGAAGGGTGTCAATGAATACGGGGTCAATCCATACAAAAGAAGGCTGACGGATCAGTCCGATATAATTTTTTAAGCCGTCAAAATCGATTCCCAGCTTACCTCCTATGGCAGCATCTGTCATGGATAATACCGTAGTTGGAATGTGCGCAAAAGATATTCCCCGCTGGAAGCATGCAGCTGCAAACCCTCCAATATCACAGACCATGCCCCCGCCGAGGTTGATCACGAGGCTATCCCGGGATGCTTCCAATTTTACCATTTCGGACCAGATGTGACTACAGGAATCAAGATTCTTATGGATCTCACCTGCGGGTATTGTGATCAGGGGAGTATCTAATCCGATCTTCCTCAATACTGGCAAGCAAAGAGAAGCTGTATTAGTATCCGCAATGATATAGACAGAAGACGGTGATAATGACCCGATTAGCTCGTGAATGCCGGGTCCTGCCGGGCCAAGGACAATGTCTGATAACGAGGAATCAAGTTTTTTCATGCTATGTTTTCAAGAGAAGTGAGCGTCCAGGCACTGGCCGGTCCGGCGAATAAAGGTTTTACCTCTGCCCATGTTTGGCGGAACAATGCGGATGTCCGGTACGTTTCAAGATCATCGGCTGACTGCCAAACACTGATTGTCCAGAGACTTGTCAGGCCATGATCATGGCTTCGTAAAATTTCGAGATTCAAACATCCTTTCTGATTGCGGATCTCTTGTTTTACCTGATTAAAAATGTCCAGAAAACGGTCATCAGCCCCCGGCAGGATATCCATACGGACAATTCGTTTTACCATCATCGGTCAGAACATATTGGAAAGAGATTGTAAATTTATTAATAAGAAACACAAACAGTTAGAAAGGAATAATTAGATTTGGCACGAACAAAAATCAATAAGACCATCGGACAAACATCACCTACCCCCAAGGAATCCGGATTGAGCGAGATTGTGTTGACTGTAGAGGATTTAGACCTGTTAGAACTCTTCGGACAAAATAATAGCAAACTCAATCTTTTTCGAAAAGCATTTCCCGAAGTCATTGTTACTTCCCGCGGAAATCAGGTGAAACTCAGCGGCAAGAAAAAACTTGCGCAAACAGCAAAGGATAAGTTCGAATTAATGGTGCGCATCCTCAGGGATGATAACACACTTCCCATCCAGACAGTCGAAGATCTGCTGAATGGTAGTCATTCATTCGAACAGGAGCCTGAAATAGGTAATTCAGATCATGTGATCCTGTATGGCAGGACCGGCAAGCCTATTAAGGCGAAGACACCGAATCAAAAAAAGATGGTGACTGCCTGTGATAAAAATGATGTTGTATTTGCCGTTGGGCCTGCGGGTACCGGAAAAACATATACAGCTGTTGCACTGGCTGTACGCGCCTTAAAAAACTCGATGGTCAAGAAGATCATTCTCACTCGTCCTGCAGTCGAAGCAGGTGAGAATCTTGGATTTTTACCGGGTGATCTGAAAGAAAAAATTGATCCGTATCTCAGGCCATTGTATGATGCATTAGATGATATGATCCAGGTGGATAAGCTGAATTATTTTATGCAAAACCGGATCATTGAAATTGCCCCATTGGCATACATGCGTGGACGTACACTGGATAATGCATTTATTATCCTGGACGAAGCGCAAAATGCTACTGTGACCCAAATCAAAATGTTCCTTACACGTCTTGGACCTTCTGCCAAGTGTATGGTCACCGGGGATATGTCACAAATCGATTTGCCGAAGAGTGCTCAATCCGGATTAGGGAAGGCTATTGATTTGTTGGGTCATATTGATGGGATAGAAACTGTCCGGTTAACAGCTGATGATGTAGTGAGACACCGGTTAGTAAAAGATATTATCATTGCCTTCGATAAAGACGCGGAGAAGAAAAGAGCCCTCGAAGTGAAGAGGGAAGACGAATAAATTCAACATGCCCAACGCGTACCGTATTTCGTGTCCTCAGCCTAAGCTGAGCGGTTCTATCATCCTTGAGCCTTCAAAAAGTATTTCTAATCGTGTGCTGATCATACAGTCACTGTGCAAAGAGGAATTCAAGATCAACAGACTCAGTAAAAGTGATGATACCGATGCGTTAGCCAAAATGCTTTCGACTCCATCTGATATATTGTACAGTGGCCATGCCGGCAGTAGCTACCGGTTTATGGTGGCTCGTGCATGTCTCGGTGATAAGGAAATAAAACTCGATGCATCGGAGCAACTACGACGTAGACCGATCGGTCCGCTTGTCAAAGCATTGCAAACCCTGGGAGCTGATATAAAATACCTGAACAAAGAAGGATTTCCACCTTTACAAATAACTCCCACGCCGGATCTTGCAAAAAATATTCATGAGATCAATTTGCAGGCTGGTGTGAGCAGCCAATTTGTATCGGCGTTATTATTGATAGCACCTGTGTTGCCGAATGGATTAAAAATAAACCTTATCAATGATCCGGTCTCTATTCCTTACATCAAGATGACATTAGAGGTCATGAAATATTTTGGTGTGGAATATGAGTGGGTTGAAAATACGATCACTGTCCCACGTGGTGAATATAAAGGGAGAGAGTATAGTGTGGAAGGTGATTGGTCGGCTGCATCCTATTATTATTCGATTGCAGCATTGTCGGAGGAAGCAGACATCAGTGTGGAAGGATTATCGGAGCATAGCCTGCAGGGTGATGCGGCGGTGGCTGAATTTTATCAGCATTTTAATGTCTTCACCACGTACACTGAAAATGGGATCAGGCTAAGCAAAAAAGAAAATATTACACGGCCGAAAGAAGTACGTTTTGATTTTTCAAAAAATCCTGATATCGCGCAGAC
>JANPKZ010000373.1:0-13714 GCA_031426295.1 Saprospiraceae bacterium | reverse complement strand
GCTCTTCAATCACGGTATTTGCCTTTCGAATGCGAATCACTTTCGTTACGTCAAGGAGTTTGATGATCGGGTAGATCGGATCAAATTCATATTTCTTAAAAGCAAAATTCGCACGGCCACCATGTTTGTGATGATTGTTGTGCAATCCTTCACCTAACATGATCAGATCTACAGGAAACAAATTCCGCGAAGTATCCTTCATCTTAAAATTGATGTACCCAATCGTGTGAGCAAACCAGTTGATGATGACACCATGAAATGGACCCATGATCGCATGGATGATAATCAATGGAAACAACCACCATGGAGCTGATAAAGCAAAGTAAACAACTATATAAATGATGACCCAGGCAAGCCTTACCCATGGATTGGATGCAAAACGATCAAACTTATCCCAATCCGGAAGGTCCTTGGTGAAGGTGGCTTCGGCAACAGACGTTCCTTTGAACAGGCTGGAATAAAAATTTCGTGTCCGCCACATCATGGCAAATACGTTCTGGTCATACTTTGGAGAATGGGGATCATGCTCAGTGTCCGCATACGCGTGATGCATGCGGTGCATGATACCATAGGCACGTGGACTCAGGTAAGAAGCTCCCTGGAAAAAAAAGGAGAGCACATAAAAGAATTTCTCCCAACCTTTATTCATGGTAAACATCCGGTGCGCAGCGTACCGGTGATGAAAGAATGACTGGGTAAAAAGTGATAAATACCAATGAGCGCCGAACAAAGCCAATACCCACATAAGATATGATTTAGATAAAATTGAGACCTGTGAGACCCCAAAGATATTCTGAAACGATCAGATTTTAAGGCTTCCGCACTACTTTAGGCCCCTGATAACATGAAAATAACACTAAAAAGGATCAACGATGCCGTCCGGTTTGAAGCCTCGAATGAGCGTGGACATGCCGTCATTGTTGAGGGAGGACGAAACGCCGGGGGCCAGGATGAGGCTCCGGCACCAACGGAGCTTTTTATGATGAGCCAGGCTGCCTGTACAGCGGTAGATATCGTTGAATTACTCAAAAAAATGCGCCAGCCCCTGACCCACCTGGAAATCGAAGCGGAAGGCCTCCGTGCCCAGGACCAGGTACCAAAGATCTTTACAGGCATCCATCTGCATTATAAGATCTATGGAAATGTGGCGGAGGGAAAAGCAGACAAGGCGATCTCCATGTCCATTGAGAAGTATTGCACAATCAGCAAGATGATCGATCAGGTAGCAAAGCTGACCTATTCATTTGAAATTTTCCCCGAAGAAATTCCCGGTGAACTACCTAAGCAAGAATGATATTCTTTATTCTGAGAGTTTGAATTTAATAGGCAGGGTAAAGTTCATTTCTGCTCTTTTACCATTTACCCGGCCTGGCAACCATCGTTCCGGCAAGGCACGCATTTCATTCACCAGTCGTAACGCTTCTTCATTTAGGCCACAAGTACTTTCAACACCTCGCACGACTTTGGGATTTTGCAGATTCCCTGAAGTATCAACAACAAATTGAACGATTACGATTCCGGAAACTTCCTGCTCTTTACAGGCATCGGGATACTTAATATGCTCATAAATGTATTTATACATGGCTTCCCTTCCTCCGTGAAACTCCGGCATGATTTCCAGATTCGGGTCATATATATCCTGAGCAGTAACGGAACCAAAACAAACTGTGAGCAGGGATATAAAAATCAGAAGGGTTTTCATAGGTTGTGGAGGTTTATTTTTGGTAAAACGTTGATTTCCAAATGTAAGTATTGACATGTTACGCAGATCTTTTATCCAGACAACGAGCCTTGCCTTACCGGCAGCCTCTTTTCCTTCATGGGTTCAATCCATCATGATGCCACCATATACAATGACACCGTTGAGACGCAATGTTGGTTTTTTCTCCGAAAAGGGAGGCACAATCGGTTGGCTCATACAGCCCGAAAGCCGCATCATCATCGACTCCCAGTTTCCCGAACAGGCAAGCCATCTCCTGGACGAACTCAAAAAACATCCGGATGCACCTTTGCGGTACCTGATCAATACACATCATCATGGTGATCACACGTCAGGCAACATCGCTTTCAAAGGGATAGCAAAAAATCTCCTGTCACACGAAAATTCAAAGATCAACCAGGTCGCTTCTGCCAAAAAAAATAATAACGAAGCTGATCAGCTCTTTCCGGATATGACATTCACTGAACGGTGGCAGGAAAAGATTGACGATGAAATGATCGACATCCAATATTGGGGACCGGCACATACCAATGGCGATAGCATTATTCATTTCCAAAATGCAAATGTGGTACACTGCGGTGATCTCGTTTTCAATCGCAGATTTCCCTACATCGATAAAGCTGCCGGTGCCCGCATCGACAACTGGATCGAAATCCTTCAGCAACTGCAAACCAATTTTGATAACGATACCATTTTTATTTTCGGCCATGCAGGTGAAGGATACAAAGTGACTGGCGGCAAAGAAGACCTCGCCGCATTCGCTGACTATCTTACAGCCTTGTTGGAATTTGTATCAACATCATTGAAAGCCGGTCAATCAAAAGATGAGATCATGAAAGCGAAAGCTATTCCCGGTGCCCCTCAATGGAAAGGCGATGGCATCGAAAGATCATTGACGGCAGCATTGGAGGAGTTAGAAAAAGGCTAAGGCTAAGGCTAAGGCATATAGGGACGCTGGACCACTGATGACGCTGATGATTATGATGGACGCTGATACAAATTTGGAAGATTAAAAGAACCTTAAACTAAAGAAGGAAAAAAAATTCCTTTTCAAAATCCAAACTCCTTAGCGCTCTAAATTTGTAAATCCAAAATCCAAAAATCCTTAGCGTCCTGAATTCGTAAATCCAAAATGCAAAATCCAAAATCAAAATGCAAAAATCAAAAATTCCTGTGCTCCTGTGATCCCTTGCTCCTGTGATCCCTTGCTCCTGTGATCCCTTGCTCCTGTCATCCATAAAATCAAAAATCAAAAATCAAAAATCATAACATGTATTGGGGTATCGACCTTGGCGGAACAAAAATAGAAGGTGTAGTCATGTCAGGAAAAAATCCGGACACTGTGATTGCACGTCACCGTGTTGACACAGAAGCTCATGGTGGTTATGATCATGTGCTCAATCGCATACAACTTCTCGTAGAGCATTTAAAAAATGCAACCGGAACAAAGCCAGATGCTATAGGTTTTGGAACACCCGGAACCATTGATCCACCGACAGGCTTGTTAAAAAACAGCAACTCACTTTGCCTCAATGCACATCCATTGGATAAAGACATTGAACAAAAATTTGGTGTTGAAGTCAGGATGGCCAACGATGCAAACTGTTTTGCTTTAGCGGAATATCACCTTGGCGTTATTGCACAAAAATATCCTGAAGCGAAAGTTGTATTTGGTGTCATCATGGGTACAGGCGTGGGCGGTGGCGTAGTGGTCGATGGAAAGATAATTGGCGGCCGGCATGGCATTGGTGGCGAATGGGGCCACATGTATCTCGATGAATCTGGTGAAGATTGTTACTGTGGCAGACACGGTTGCAACGAAACTATTTTCTCAGGACCGGCACTTGAAAGATATTATACGAAGATCACTGGTGAAAAGAAAAGGCTTGCCGAAATTCTCGCGCATCCAGAAGATCCTGCATCAGCAGAAGTAAAAGAACGGTTGGTCCATTTTTTTGGAAAAGGGCTCGGACAGATCATCAATGTCCTGGATCCGGATGTCATCGTATTAGGAGGCGGTCTTGGCCGTATACCATTCCTGTACACAGAAGGTGTGGAGTCTGTTTCCAAAAATATTTTTAATCCCATCCTCACAACTCCCATCGTAGCCCCTATCTTGGGCGACAGCGCCGGTGTTTTTGGTGCCGCAATGTTGCTTTCATGAGATCAACAGATTTTCATTTCGCATGATCACCACACGACAGTTGTCATACGCATATCCGGGCCAACAGGAAATGACCTTTCCCGATATCCACTGCGAAGACAATGAACATGCATTAATCCTGGGTCCTTCCGGAACAGGTAAAACAACATTCCTTCATTTACTTGGCGGATTGTTATCTCCATCCAAAGGTGAGATCATTATTGGCGGTACGCCTGTACACTCCTTAAAAGGAAAACACCTTGATAAATTTCGCGGACAACATATCGGCCTCATATTTCAACGGCCTCATTTTATCAAATCAATTAATGCATTAGAAAATCTTTTACTCGCACAACATTTATCAGGTATCAAACCTGATGAACATCATGCACACCATCTCCTCGAACGATTATCCATTCCCCACAAATCCAAAAGCCAGACATACACCATGAGCATCGGCGAACAACAGCGCCTCGCCATCGCCCGCGCCCTCATCAACAAACCTACCATCATCCTCGCCGACGAGCCCTCCTCCGCCCTCGATGATGAAAACTGCATCCGCATGATCACATTACTCCAACAAATCGCCTCCGAAGAAAAATCAAACCTCATCGTCGTCACCCACGACAGCAGAATTAAAACTTTGATTGATAAGAAGGTGTATCTCAATGACGAAAGACAAAAGGACTAAAGACGCCAGACCAATGAAAAAAAGACCAAAGACCAAAGACGAAAGACTAGGTTTTTATGCCTTTGCTCGTGATCCTTTGATCCCGTGATCCTGTGCTCCCACTAAATCCAAAATCCAAAATCCAAAATCCAAATTCCAGATCCTTTGCTCCCTTTAAATCCAAAATCCAAAATCTAAAATCCAAATTCCAGATCCCTTACTCCGTTTAAATCCAAAATCTATAATCTAAAATTGCAAATCCAAAATCTAAAATCTAAAATCCAAAATGAACATAATTTTACTCAGCTGGAAAAACATCCTCGCAAAACCACTCAACAGCCTGATGAGTGTATTGCTCTTCTCGCTGAGTATTGGTCTGATTACATTCTTATTGCTCTTCAATCACCAGTTTAAAAAAGGACTGGATAATAATCTGGCAGGTGTCGACCTCGTGATCGGTGCCAAAGGAAGTCCGCTGCAACTCATCCTCAACAGCATGTATCACATAGATGCACCAACAGGCAATATCAACCTGGCTGCTGCGGGTCCTTTTCTGAATCCCGCTCATCCACTACTATCTGATGCAATACCTCTCTCACTGGGAGATAGTTATGGTGCTTTCAGAATTGTAGGTGCACCCCAAACCATTTTTCCATTTTACAATGCAGAAAAATTAGAAGGTTCCGTTTATAAAAATGATTTTGAAGTAGTTGCAGGTTCAGTCGTCGCGGAGAAATTGCATCTTCATGTGGGTGATGAATTCTTCTCCACGCATGGTCTCGAAGACAATCCAGACCTGGCCCATGATCACGGAAATCCGTTTGTGATCACTGGTATTTTGCAACCATCCGGAACAGTCCTTGATCAGCTGATCCTTACGACTCCGCAGACGGTCTGGAAAGTGCACGAGCATGACTCAACACAAACAGCAGAAAGTCATGCTGGACATGATCATGGTGATGAAACACATCAGCATGCCTCACTTCTGGTAACAACAATTGACACGAATGAAATACAGGTACTTGCAGATTCGATCATCAGCGACCTGAGAAGGAATTCTGAAAAGGATATTACAAGCATGCTGCTCAGATTTAAAAGCAGGACAAATATTCAATCCCTCAATCTCCTGCGCAATATCAATGTCAATACGGACCTCATGGCAGCATCGCCTGCACTGGAAATCAACAGGCTGTATGCAATGATGGGAAGCGGTGCTGACGCCATAAGTTACATCGCGATCTTAATTGCCATTGTTGCCGCAATCAGTATTTTTATTTCGCTCTATTCATCATTGAAAGAACGCAGATACGAAATGGCGATCATGCGGGTCAATGGTGCCACACCTTCTAATATTTTCCAGATGATCGTTGGGGAAGGACTCTGGATATCGATCATGGGCGTGTTATTCGGATTGCTCCTGGGTCACGGAGGCATTTTCCTGGCCGGCAAAATTTTGGAAAAGAGCTATCGCTATCAATTTACAGGTGCCATCTGGTTGCCACAGGAATTCTATATTATCGCAGGGGCTCTTGTTATTGGGTTAATTGCTGCAGCCATTCCAGCCTTCCAGGGATCCAGAACAGAACTTCATAGTACGTTGGCAGAAGGGTAGTGAGTACAAAACGAAGTATTTTTTCTTGTAGGGAAAGGTGATATTTCTGGTAAGCTGACCCAACCAGGTAATACTGTTTTGTCGTCCACCAATCAGGGTTTATCCTGTCAATCAATTATCTACGCATTTATGAAACGTAAAGATTTTCTCCGTGGCTTTGGTATCGCCGGTGTAAGCACCATGTTGCCTGGTACTTCCATTTCTGCATCCAAACTCATGGCGCCACCACCGGGTGCATGTGTCCTGATCCCGGCAGAAACGGCTGGTCCATTTCCATTGGATCTCACCGAGAATCAGACTTTTTTTCGCCAGGATGTTCGTGAAGATCGGACAGGTGTCGAGCATAATATCCGAATGAAAATTATAGGTCTTGAAAACTGTCTCCCCATGCCTAATGTCAGGGTCAATATCTGGCATTGTGATAAGGATGGCCTGTATTCAGGATACCAGGCAGAAACCGGAAAAACGTACTTGCGTGGTTACCAGATTACCGATGTCAATGGTGAAGTCAATTTCACAACTGTATTTCCAGGCTGGTATAATGGTCGCATCGCACACATCCATTTCCAGGCGTACGTGAGTTCTGTTTATGCAGCTATCTCTCAATTAACATATCCCATCGCTGAAAAGAATGCGATCTATGCTGCGAATCCATCCTTGTATACAAAAGGCGCCGACCCGCTTTCATTCAACCAGGATGGAATATTTGCAGACGGATATGCTTACCAGTTAGCC
This sequence comes from Saprospiraceae bacterium, assembly GCA_031426295.1. GTDB lineage: Bacteria > Bacteroidota > Bacteroidia > Chitinophagales > Saprospiraceae > Opimibacter. The sequence goes on along the minus strand of JANPKZ010000373.1, from coordinate 6,834 downwards.
ACACTCACACCCAATCAGCAAACGGGTGGATATGATTCATATCTCGAAGTCACCATCCAGGGCACAGGTCTCACCGGCCTCGCAAAAGCAGAACCCGAAACAGGCGGTCAATTCAAACTTTTCCAAAACCAACCCAACCCTTACACCGAACAAACCAACATCCCATTCGAAATGAAATTTTCCGGCAATGCATTTTTGGAAATATGGGATCTCTCCGGCAAAAAACGCGCAGAACTTTCACAACCTGGTTTGTCCGCAGGTAATTATTCCTTCGACGTCCATCCCAAAAAACTCAATCTTCCAGTTACTAACTACGTCTATCAACTGCGAGTCGAAAACAGCAATGGCATTTTCCGCCAGGCTAAGATGATGTCGATGTTGTAGAGCGTTGCACTAAAGCAGAAAATCAAATCTGAAATTTGATGACACACGAATACTTCGACTAAGCTCAGTACGACGCGTAGGCACAGCCTACGCTCAACATTATTTTTATTCCTTGCAAAGCATATCTTCATTAATAACATAGTGCCGTTGAGCGTAGGCTGTGCCTACGTTCGTGTGTTGGCAAAATCTGTTTTGCGTTTTTAACTCCTTCCCGGATTCGCACCCGTCCTCTGCATGCCATTCTGCACCTCCTCATATTTGTTTTTCTTATACACCTGGAATCGCGATGGCAATTCTTTCACCGGCCAGTTATTATTCGTCTTGTCGATGTCAGCAGTCTCATGATATGGATCAATGACGATGCCACTAACCTCTTTTGTTTTCATAAAGACCTTGGTAAATTGATTTTCATCCTTGCGCCAGATCTCAACAGGAATTTTTTCAACCTCCTGGCTGCCATCCTTATAAGTCCACTCGATAATCACAGGCATCACCAGTCCACCTTTGTTTGAAAAACTCAATTCGTAATAATTATTGTCACCATATTTTTTCTTCTTCTCCTCCGCAGTAAGAGTCTCATCATACAACCATGTCTTACTCGTCCACATGCTGTCTTTCGTTTCCCATGGCTTGTACGTGTAGTAGAAGTCCCGCAATGATGGATCTTTATCTGTTGCAAATTCTACACCTTCTTTCACATTCCGCTTCATAGATATATGTGGTGTTGGCGCTTCCTCTTTATGCGGTGTGATGATTTCTTTACGCTCTGGATTTTTTTCGAGATCCACTTTATACCACTTGATACTATCCAATGAAATGTCTACTGCATCCGTGCTATAAAACCATCCTCTCCAAAACCAATCGAGATCTACGCCACTGGCATCTTCCATCGTCCTGAAAAAATCTGCCGGTGTAGGATGTTTGAATGCCCATCTCTCCGCATACGTCTTAAATGCATAGTCAAATTTTTCACGACCCATCACCGTCTCACGCAGGATATTTAATGCAGCCGCAGGTTTGATATAGGCATTGGCAAAATAATTAACGATGTTTTCACTGTTCGTCATGATCGGCTCGAGATTGTCTTTCGGAGAAGCCATGTAAGCAGTAATTGTTTCTGCCGGTCCCGCCCAATGCGGATAATTTGGATCCCATTCAGCCTCGGCAAGAAACTGACAGAAAGTATTGAGGCCTTCATCAAACCATGCCCACTGACGCTCATCACTGTTGATGATCATGGGGAAATACGTATGTCCTACTTCATGTATGATCGTGGAGAGAGCACTATATTTTGCGCCTTCAGAGTATGTACCATCATCTGCTGCACGACCTGGATTAAAACAAATCATCGGGTATTCCATACCATTAGCCGCTTCGACGGATATCGCACTTGGGTATGGATATGGAATTGAATATTTCGAATACGTCTTAAGTGTGTGTGCTACTGCTTTCGTTGAATAGCGGTTGTAAATCGGGTAAGCTTCTTTTGCATAATAACTCATGCACATGGCTTTCTTACCATCTTCATTAAAATGCGGCATAGCATCCCAGATAAATTTCCGGCTACTGGTCCATGCAAAATCTCTTACATTATCAGCTTTATAGATCCACGTTTTTGTTGCCTTTACATTTTTATTTCTTTCAGTTTTTTTTGCCTCATCAAGCGTGACAATTTCAATAGGTTCTTCAGCTGTCTGCGCTTGTTTCCACCTGCTGAGCTGGTCACTGCTTAATACCTGCGGATAATTAATACACTCGCCTGTAGCACCTACGATATGATCTTCCGGCACGGTCATCTGCACAATAAAATTTCCGAACGTCAATGCAAATTCACCGCGACCATAGAATTGTTTGTTCTGCCACCCCGCAGCATCATTGTACACGCACATACGAGGATACCATTGAGCAACCGTGTATAATGCATTCCCGTCTTTTTCAAAAAATTCATAACCACCCCGGGCAAGACCTACGATATGAATACGATCCACCAGGTAATAATACCAGTCAACTGAAAATGAAAATTTCTCACCCGGTGCCAGTGGTTTCGGCAGATCTATCCGCATCATCGTCTGATTGATGGTATACCGCAATGAATCACCATTGACATCCTTCAATGAAGTCACTTTGCAACCAAATTTATCTGCTTCACGCCAGGGCTCGAGATTCCGTAAGGAATTTTCACTCATGATCCCATGCATCGAACTTTGTTCGATACGGTGTTTATCAGAGATCGATGAATGTTCGTTTTCATCCAGCTGCAACCAGAGGTAATGTAAGGTTGAGGGTGATTGATTGTAATACGTGATCAGCTCAGTGCCATCGAGGCGATGATTTTTTTCATCCAGCGAACATTCGATTTCATAATCCGCCCGTTGTTGCCAATAATCCGGACCGGGACTGCCATCCATATTGCGGTACGTATTTGCCGTGGGCAATACAGTTCCTAATTGTTCGAATTTATTGCCATGATTGGATTGCGCATCCACATGAGTAAACATTGCACAGCATAGACATGCAACGAGTAAGGTCAATTGACGTACCATATCGGATTACTTTTCTTAGATCGGTAACCAAAGTAGATGTCTTAGTATTCAGGTTTTTCCGAATTAGACGATTGGCCCAATTTTCTGGATCAAACCATTTGAAATGTTACGATGGTTACGTCTCTCAGCCACAAAAATGTATGATGTTATTCTTTCCGTATTTTTGCAGCATGCATTTTCAATTTATCATTACAACTTTCCTGGTCACTCTTGCATGGGTTAATTGCAAAGTCGAACCAAAAACAAAACCACAGGATATCCCTGCAGTGGTTCAGCCAGTTGCTGAAACAGTGGAAGAGATAGCTATCGACTATGATTCCACTGCATGGGTTGAGCTCACATCCGATGATGGATATGTCATTGATGTCAAATATGCCACAACTGACAATTTTATTAAGGCTGCCGTATATCCTTGTGGCAGAATGTTTTTGCGTCGTGAAGCTGCAAAAGCATTGGCTCACGTAAGGGATGAATTGAAACAGGAAGGATATAAACTGAAACTTTTTGACGGATATCGTCCCCGGCCGGTTCAGCAAAAGTTATGGGACAAAGTACCTAACCGCAATTATGTAGCTCCGCCATGGGAAGGATCCATGCATAACCGCGGCGTTGCCATCGATCTTACACTGACCGACCGTTTTGGAAAAGAAATTGACATGGGCACACCGTATGATTTTTTCGGACCGGAAGCCCATCATGATTACACAAAACACTCAGAGAAAATTGCAGGTCACCGCACACATCTCAAGAATCTCATGGAGACACACGGATTCAGGTCGATCCGAACGGAGTGGTGGCATTATTCACTGGCCTCAGGTTCATTTCCGTTGGAAGACTGGCAGTGGTCATGTCCCTGATGACAGCTTATTTTTCCACTGAGTGAGCCTTAGGTTCACAACAGATTACTTCCTTCGTCGTTTATCCAAAAGCCGGACAATTCGGTTTTACTATTTTTGCCCTCCTTACAGGCCTGATAGGGTCTTCCAAAAGAAAAACAATACATGTCAACACAATATGCCAGTGACGTCCAGGCAATCGATGCTTTGGCCGCTAAATACCAGGAACTTCGCAAAGAGATCGGAAAAGTGATCGTGGGTCAGGATGAGGTAGTGAAAGCAGTTCTCATCTCCCTGTTCAGCAACGGTCATAGCCTGCTGGTTGGGGTGCCAGGTCTTGCCAAAACACTTCTCGTAAGTACAATTTCAGAGGTCCTTGACCTGGAGTTTAAGCGAATTCAGTTTACCCCTGACCTGATGCCATCGGATATCACGGGTACTGAGATCCTGGATGAAAGCCGGCATTTTAAATTTAACCGGGGACCGATCTTTGCCAATATTATCCTGGCGGATGAGATCAACCGTACACCACCTAAAACCCAGGCGGCCCTGTTGGAAGCCATGCAGGAGAGATCAGTCACAGTAAGCGGTGACCGTCATGTGTTACCCTCTCCATTTTTCGTATTAGCCACACAAAACCCGATCGAACAAGAAGGAACGTACCCGCTTCCGGAAGCCCAGCTCGACAGGTTTATGTTCAATATTCCGCTTGATTATCCTTCCTACGAAGAGGAAATCCGGGTCGTCAAGACAACAACTACTGTGATGGATACCACGCTCAACCATATTCTGTCAGCGATAGATATCCTTCAATTCCAGCAATTAGTGAGGAAAATACCTGTTGCCGATAATGTCCTGGAATATGCAGTGACCCTGGCCTCTAAGACCCGTCCCGGGACCCAAAGAGCTACAGCAGAAGTCAATCAATATATAACCTGGGGAGCAGGTCCTCGTGCATCGCAGTATCTGGTGCTTGGAGCAAAATGTCATGCCGCTATCTCCGGCAAATACTCTCCCGATATCTCAGACGTGAAAGCAATTGCCAAATATGTGCTGCGTCACCGTATCGTCCGAAACTATAAAGCGGAAGCAGAAGGTGTCAATGAGGAAAAGGTGATTGAAGGCTTACTCTAACTACCTGAGATTTAAATAATTAGAATCTTTCCAAAGCCTGATTTACAGTAACGTGTGGATCTGCAATTTCTTTAATGTATATTTAGTTTATAATTTACAGTAAACTGTAAACTAAATATGAAAAATAAAATTTTGGACATCCTAAGAGAGAAGGATTCTGTGTCCGCTACCCAATTGGCTGACATACTCAATATTTCTCGTCAGATGGTTCACCGGATTCTCCTCGTTCTGCAGGAAGAAGGATTAGTTGAGAAATTGGGTAAGCCACCGAAGACATTCTACAGGTTGGTAGACCAAAGAATAAATGAGGTTCGTGACGACTATGTTGAAGACGATGATCTGAAATTTTTACAAGAGCATTTTCTTCATGTTACAGCGATTGGTCAGAGACAAGAAGGAATTGAAGCATTTGAAACATGGTGCTCGAAACAAAAACTTCCCTTCAGCAAAACACTTGATGAATTTATCAGGACAAGAAAAAAATACCTCGCGTACAAGAACGAACACGGATTGATTTCCGGTTTTCAAAAAGTAAAAACTACTAAGGGTCTTGGTCGGATGGGTCTCGATGAATTGTTCTATGAAGACTTCTATGCCATTGAGCGTTTTGGGAAAACGAAACTCGGACAGCTAATACATTTTGCAAAGCAAGGTCAAAATAAAAAGATGATGAAGGAGATCGCTATAATGATCCGTCCTTCTATCCTTCAGTTAATTTCGGGTGAACACATAGAGGCTGTGGGATTTATCCCTCCGACCATTAAACGGGAAGTGCAGATCATGAAGGTGCTTGAAAAAGAACTGAACATAGTTTTACCGCACATAAAAATTTTCAAGATCAAGGGAGATATAGTAATTCCTCAAAAAGCACTGAATAAAATAGAAGATCGTGTAGAGAATGCCCGGTCAACAATGTTTATCGAAGAAATCAGGCAGTTTAAAAAAGTTCTTCTGATTGATGATGCAGTAGGATCGGGTGCCACGCTTAATGAAACTGCTTTAAAACTTAAGGATCAGGGTTTGACTCACCATGTAATTGGTTACGCCGTAACAGGAAGTTACAAAGGCTTTGAAGTGATCACAGAAGTCTGAGATTGGAGTAAAATGATTCAGGATAGGAGGGCATGAATATAGGTATTCGCGTATCACATCTGGCGTCGATACATCTAGTGTTAAAATTTCGTACTTCCAACTTGGTCCTATGTACTTCAATCATTCCCTACCAGTATGGTTTCAATTTCAGCCTGCGTATCGCACATTTTTGTGAACTTTGTAGGAAACGTTGTCCATGAAACCTTTTTTCAAAAAAACCGGCATCTGGCTCGGCATCCTGCTGCTCGCTGTCATTCTTTTCTCCTTCCTGCTGCCCACAGAAGTTACAGTAAGCCGTGAGATCAGGATCAACGCACCCATGGACCGCGTGTTCGAACAGGTCAACGATCTGCGCAACTGGGAGAAATGGTCACCGTGGAAACGAATGGATCCATTAATGGAGATGACCTTCAGCAATCCTCCCGTCGGCCAGGGCGCATTTTACAAATGGATCTCAACAGATAAACGCCTCGGCTCCGGCACCATGACCTTAGCGACAGTCACCAATAATGAAGAAATTGTAACTGCACTACATCATGAAGATTGGGGTGATTCAAATGCCACATTCACATTTGGAAATAAAGGAAAGGAAGTCCTCCTCACATGGAAGATGACGAATAAAGTGGGCGTGATGCCCTGGAGCCGATACGGTGCACTCGCCATGAAAGGCGCACTCAAAAAGCAATTTGATCAGGGTCTTGAGGGCATTAAATTCTATGCGGAGAAATCGTGAATCGTGAATCGTGAGTTGTGAATCGTGAATCGTGAATCGTGAGTTGTGAGTTGTGAGTTGTGAGTTGTGAGTTGTGAGTTGTGAGTTGTGAGTTTTTTTTGAAACGAAGTTT
>JANPKZ010000372.1:0-19099 GCA_031426295.1 Saprospiraceae bacterium | reverse complement strand
CCTTGCCGACTCCGATGATCTTCAATTTGCTGGATAAAAAAGCTAAGTGGTTGCATAAAAGATGGGTTTGCAAATATTAAGCTTTTCTTTAATATGTTACAAATTATTATAAATAATCTTAAACACTGATTAGCCCTGCCTTTGAAGGGGGGCGGGGGGATGTGAGGTTGCATTCCCCGTTGAAATCCCCTATTTTCAATTACATGAAAACAAAAGCTTCACCAGCCAATTTTCATCACTATAATATTGGCTTAAAGACACGATCACGTGGATTGCGAAAGAATATGACAAAGGCTGAAAAAGTCCTTTGGCAGATGATCCGGCGAAAGAAAATTCATAACACACAATTTCTCCGACAGCGATCAGTGCTAAATTATATTGCTGACTTTATGTGTAAAGAACTTCTTTTGATTCTGGAAGTGGATGGATCCATACACCTATTGGAAGAAAACATAGCCCGGGATAAAAAACGAGAAGATGATCTCAAGGCAATCGGATTTACCATTTTAAGATTTCCCAACTGGATGGTGTTGGAACGACCGGGTGATGTGGTAATGGACATAATTGAATGGATAAAAATCCATAAGTAATCAGGCGAAGAAGATTAATATCCTCATTATTTTAGAATTATATCTAATACTTATATTGTACCCTTATTGCATCACCAACGATAAACCACCTCTACGTATGAAACACATTTCTTTTACATTTTTCATTGCAGTATATTCTACTTTACAATTAGCTGCCCAAAGCTTTAATTATGAAGAAGTTGCTATTAAATATCGCCTGGCTCCCAAAACACCTTTTACAACTGAATTCAAGACTGTTACCGTCCGTTTCCAAGGGGAAGAATATTTAAAAAAGTATGGCATTCTCCCTTCAGAGCTGGTCAGCACAGATTACAAATTTGAGCGGTATAAAAATGTGCCTGAACAGGGAGACCTCCACCTGGATGTGTCAGTAGGTGCACCTGAATATTTGGGTGCTACGAAAGAAAAGGGTTCCCGAAAGGTTAATGAAGTAGAAGTGCCATATTTCTATTACCGTTGCTCTGTCATCACTCCGATGAGTTATGTTTTGCGCGATGGTGCCCGAAATATTATTGAAGAGAAGATCATGTTCAGCGCAGAAGACCACAAATCCTTTTTTTCTGATAGTAAAGATTCTTCCATTGAACTTGAAAAATATTGGGAAGAAGGAAAGAATATTGTCATCAGTAAAAAAATGGGTGAAGTTCTACGAAGCAGTCTTGCAGATTTAGCAACGGATGTGCGTGATCGATTTGACGACCAGGTACTTGCGGCTAAAGTGAATATGTTTGACATTAAAAAACCAGAGAAAATCCAGGCTGAATTTCTCAATACTGCTTTTACCAAAATAAAAAGTAACCTGGCACTTGAACCTGTTCTTACAGATTGGGAGGACACAAAAAAAACGGCAGTGAAAGATTTGCTGATGAAGGGGACTAAATTCAGCACGGGTGATAAAGATCAGGTAATAGCATATGCGATCGCATATTATAACCTGGCGGTACTCAACCTGTATTGGGGTGATGTGGCGGCCGCGAAAACTAATCTGGCGAAAGGAAAACTATCTGACCGTAAAAACTATGAGTTTGATCAGCTGGGTGAAAAAATTGCGGCACTTGATGGCAGAGGTGTTTCGGATGCATTTTCCTCCAAATCCTATGTAGGAACATTTGTAGAGGGCTCAGATGCTAAATTGCCCGGCGTGGCTGCTGTTGCTGCGGGAAGTGTTGCCAGCAATGATTTTTCAGGCAAAAAACAAAGCCTGGACACGGTGTATGTGAAAAATGGAGACATGATCGTGGGATATGTAAAAGTCGTTCATAAAATGCGCAAACTAGGCGTAGAAGAGATCCATGATTTTACACATTTATTAATTAATCCCATTAACATGACACAGGATGAAATCAATGTGCCGTATAATGAGATTGTGTACATGAAACATAAAAACAATTATCTGATTCCACTACCTACCAATATTGCACTTTCTACAAATCCTCCAATCCATTTGTATGAAGCAGTAAAGGTTTCTAAAAATCAAAAGCTGGCATTAATGCGCAGTGGTTACCATGAAAGTATGCCGTATCATTTGAGCTCTACAGAAAACAGGGCATTTTTGTTTACCCTGGAGACAAAGGCGGAACCTAAAGAATTCGATTTGTTATCAGTTAGTGCCGGCTCACGATATATCCTTGGATTGAATGGCGCCCTGGCTAAAGATTTTGAAACCATATGTCCTGCTATCGCAACGAAAGCAAAAAATAAACACTATGAACTGGAACAGGATTCATTGATAGAACTGGTGGATGATTATGATAAGTGCACTAGTAAGTAAATTAATAATAATAATTTTAGAAGTATTAAAGCCTGCAGCTATTGTTGAAAGTAAAGACGAGTTGCATCACTTATTGTTGGCTGTAGAGACGGGTTGCAACCCGTGTCTACAACCAACAATAAGGCATGCTTTTACTGGTCTTCTCCTTTCTTTCAATTAGCGCTCTGCAGACCCTCCAGGCACATTATCAATGTCTTTAACCAACTGAACAAATTCCTGCCTGTATCCAAATGGATCAGAACCCCTGGCACCTGTTGCCCATAACTCGATATCCTCCAATGATGTAGTGCCTTTAAATTCAGAATCCCGAAGCAACATGCCAAATGATGCAACTGCCGCGGACCATCTAAAATTTTCTGATGAGGATGTAAACGGCGTTTTATGATCATGGATTACTTGTTCTATTAATTGGCTCGTTGTTCCTGTTGGTTCTTTATATCTGATCTTTACAGTCATCAGTTCGGTTTCATTACTAAATTTGTTTACACCTCTGACTTTTTGATATTTCAGAGGGTCTATTGATTTCAGCATAATGGAAGAAGTGCCTGCAGGAATAATTTCATATAAGGCTGTTACTGTCTGATCACTACCGATTTCACCGGCGTCCTTTTTGTCGTCGTTGAAATCTTCAGATTCCAGCATCCGGTTCTCATATCCGATCAGTCTGTAGCCTTCCACTTGTTCAGGATTAAATTCAACCTGGATCTTGACGTCTTTTGCAATGGTAAACAGGGTGCCGCCAAATTCATTGACAAATACTTTTTTTGCTTCCGACAGATTGTCGACATAACCGTGATTGCCATTACCGTAATCAGCCAGTTCCTGCATTTTATTATCCATATAATTTCCTGTGCCGAATCCCAGGACTGTCAGAAAGACCCCGCTTTCCCTTTCTTTTTCGATCAGCCTGATTAATTCTGCGTCGCTGCTGACACCCACATTAAAATCTCCATCTGTGGCCAGGATGACACTGTTATTTCCTCCCCTGATAAAATTTTCGCGTGCCACATTATAGGCCTGCTGAATTCCAGCTGCACCTGCTGTTGAGCCACCTGCGCGAAGATTTTCAAGTGATTCAATAATTGCATTTTTATTGGCGCCGGAAGTACTTGGCAATACAAGACCTGAAGAGCCGGCGTACACTACAATAGCGACTTTGTCGATTTGACGTAGTTGTTCCACCAGGATCTTAAAAGATGAGATTACGAGTGGTAATTTATTTTCGTCCTGCATGCTGCCGGATACATCGATCAGGAAAACAAGATTAGAGGCCGGCAGATTTTTCGTGGCAATTTGTTTTCCCTGGATGCCGATATGTACGAGCTTGTGTTTTGGTTCCCATGGACATTCGCCTGCTTCTGTGGTGATGGAAAATGGTACGTTGTTGGTCGGTTGTGGATAATTATAATCAAAATAATTCACGAGTTCCTCAATGCGCACTGCATCCTTTGGAGGTCGTTGGCCGCTGACAAGATATCTTCTCATATTCGCGTAAGAGGCGACATCGACATCAATGGAGAAAGTGGAGAGTGGATCTTTTTCGGGTGAATGGAATTTATTTTCGACTATCATGCTGTAGTCTTCTGTATGGTATTCGGATTGCGCGGAATGTGCATTTTGAGTTTGAGATTGCATTCCCTGGTTGAGAATGGGAGGACCGTCATAGGAGTACATAATCGCGTTTGATCTAGAGCCTCGGATATTAATATCGTTTGCATCCTTTTTTGATGCTCCTGCAGTGGTAGCAGCGAGGGCATTGAGATTTTTAACTGGCAGATTCCGGATCTGTTCTGCGGTTTTGATGGCACCCTGCGACGTATGATCCTGCTGGACTAATGGAACTTTATAGTCAATAACTATCGCTTCATCCAGGATTACACCACTGGTTAATCTGAATCTAATGGAGTCGACATTTTTAATGGAAAGAATACATTGTTCTTCATAGCCTGGATAGGACACGCAGAGTATGTCGCAGGTGACGGGAATATAAAAGGAGAAACGGCCGTAAATGTCTGTGGCAGTGGAAGTGCTAAGAGGTTTTGTTGACACGTTGGCAAAAACCAGGGGTTGACCATTTTCATCCAGGACCAGTCCTGTTATGATACGGGTGCTATCAGATTGCGCACAAATGTCTGCTGATCCTAAAGTGCATAGGATGGTCAGCATGAAGAGTAGATTTTTCATGGTCAAAAGTTTAGTCGTTGAAAAAAAATGAGATGGAATGACAGGTGAGGATGTGGATTCTTTAAATCACATACTTACTGCCCAATACTTGGGAGGTCGGACAACCTTACAGGGATCTATTGGATGCGCATTTGATTACAAGACACCGTGTGGGAAGTGAGGCCCCTATGGCTATAGATGCAAAATCGGAGGAAATGCATAATGGGTGGTTGCAAATTTATTAGTGTAAATAATTGACTGAATGTGGAAGAAGAAAAATAATAGAGCAGGGAGTACAGGAAAGTAAAGTTTGGAAGAAATTAATTTGGTATTGACGCACCAAATAAATTTGAAAAATGGTTGTGAATTACTTGTGCAATGAGTATGGTTTTAGTGTGTTGAAAATGGCTAGTCGTTTCGTAAACGTTTGTATACGTTTGTATGCGTTTAGAAAAAATATGACAAAAAAGAGAGGATGAATAAATTACATATCCATCAAAAAAATATGTCATTATAAATTTTGAATTTGTATTGCAGCTGCTTTTTTAGCCCCGATATTTGGTTTGAAAACAATTTTTTATCCTCATTTTTTATTCATCTCAAAAACTTCACTACCATGCCACACTCAAAAGCCGATCATTTCGATCCCACTCTATTCAACCAGGCCACCTGGTGCAGAATCCAAGGTCACCCGGCACGTATTAAAGTACTCACCTACCTCAACCAACATGGCACCGCCAATTTCCATGAACTAAAGATGTACATCCCGGAATTATCACCTCTCACTGTATCACAACATATCAGAAAACTGATCGGGTTTAAAGTGATCTTCATAGTCCACAAATATCCGAAAGCCATTTACCAGATCGAAGAGAAAGTATGTGCAGTACTGGCACGATTACTCGATCAACTCCAGAAGGAATTTATGAACAAGAACAGAACTCAATAATTTCTGTAAATTTCATTTGTAAACACCTGCAGTAAAATGAAATCATCCCCCTTCGCCATCACAATCCCCAAACCCTGCTCAAACCATTGGTCAGATATGAGTGATACTGACAAAGGGAAATTTTGTGTGCAGTGTGAAAAAAATGTAATTGACCTCAGCAAGTTGTCAGATCAAGACGTAGTGATTTTTCTAAAAAATCACAAGGGACCCGTTTGCGGCCGTCTGCATCAGCATCAACTTGATAGAATTATTGAGGTTTCTGATCACAAATTACTTCGAAGGAGATTTCCAAATTTCTTTGCCACCGCCATGATTGCTTTAGCTGCTTATCAGGAAATATCAGCTGCAACACTCCCGACCAATTTGAACAGTCTGGAATTATTGGATATCCAAATAGAAGAAAATTCATTTATTGAATTTGATGCAGCATCGAATCCTGATAGTCTTCAAACTCTAATTCATGGCGTTGTCGTAGATTCTCTTACAGGTGATCCACTCATTTATGCACGGATCCATGTTGCAGGCACCGACATTTCCCACCTGACGGATGAAAATGGACAATTTAGTTTTACTATTCCAGTTGATAAAGAGTCAGTACAACTCCTTGTGTCATTTTCGGACCATACGTCGAAAAAAGTACCTATTGATCGTAGTTATCTTCAGTCAGCGGATAAAGAGAAATTGATTATTTCACTGGAGTATCCTTTAGTGTATTTAGGAAAATTGAATCTGATCGATTCAAAGGAATATCGACGATTTAAAAAATTGAAGTAACGCAACAGGTTCTGATTACTTTACGACAATCTCAAATCCACCTATTTCTGTCCCCTTCCTGTTTACCAGTTTAATGTAATACGTACCAGCCTCTTTAATGACATTCGCACCCCAGATCCGATATCCCGGGTTGGTATTTTTTGCGATATCGTGTCTTTCCTTATCTCCATTCCATATGGATTTTCCATCCTGGTCAATCATCACGACCTTGATGTTATCATAATCAACAGGACAATAGATGCGTGCAAAATAGTGGATCGGTTCATTCACCTTAAATGTCGTCTGATGAACACCAGGATTTGATTTTGAAACATCCAGATTCGTTGTTGTAAAAAAATTATCCTTTGATGAAAGACTGGATTCACTTTCAGATTGACCTTCCACTTTTAAATCTTTACTCGCAACTTTTACCCCCAGGCTATTATACACCTCCACACGATAGTTTCCATTTTCTTTTATGTTCATAACAGATGAAATCCATGCTTCATTTCCTTCTCCTGATGCCACACGTATAAAAATCGGGTCTCCCAACATGATACTATCCTTCCACCATTTGACCTGGATATATTCTTTGCTGAGCGGCGTCTTCATATGCATGATGACATGTACATCAGATGAAGGGGTAAATACCTTTTCATCCCGTGATTCTGACAGTGGCTGTCCAGGCTTCGCAGAGGTCACCATGCTGATCATACTCAGATAGAGATTAGCCTGAACCAGGTTAGCATGTTTCCCTTTCACAAGGGATTTTAATTTGATCACGGTCATCCCTAATTCAACGTCTGCAAGTTCGCCACGGACAATGGAATCCATTCTTCCAAATTGTCCATCCACCTGAGTTAGGATTGTTTTAATGGAATCTGCCTTTTGTTCCGAGATTGTTGTTTGTTCAGCGAGTTTTATTTTTTCATCATTTAATTTATCTGCCTTTGTTGTTGCCTGGTATGCCATGACACCTGCAGTAGCTCCTAGTATCGTCGCGACGACCAGCCAGGTCTTACGCGTGCGTGCAAGTTTTTTTTGTTGCAGGATCTGGTTTTCAGCCTGGAGACGATCCTTTTCATCCGCCGCACGTTTCACCACGTCTTCTTCACATTTTGTGAGGAATGTTTTTATTTCAGTTGACAGCCCGAGATACGGCAGGTATTCTTCAAATGAAGCTAATTGCCGTTGATTGAGAAATGCACCCGTCTTATTGTATTCATCAAATGCATTCATCAGTCGTTTACGCACATTCTGCAATTGACGCTGATACTCCGATCGCTTTCCATCTATAATAAGTGCCAGACTATCATGTGCTAATTCAAAGTGATCATCTGTCCTTCGCAGGATCCGGTCCTGTTGCATACTGTCCAGCATCTCCCTCAGCATATCTGGAGGGATCTGGCTTGCACCCGCTGCAGCCGGATCGGTTAATGCGATCACTGTTCCGTTCTGCGTATAACTAATGGGTCGTTTTGTTCCTTCATCACTCACAAACACATCCAGCAATGTCTGCACAACATTTGAAGGTACATTTTTGTATTTGGCAGCCAACTGATCATGCAACTCACGCACCTGATCTTCCAGGAAACGTTCAAGCACGTTATCAATTTTTCCAATCGAAGCAATTTCGGTGTTTGTGATTTCAATTTTTGGAAAGTGAATATCAGAACCTGCCGGAAATTGCTTTTTGTATTTATCCCTGTAGATCATATCCAGGTATACCTGCAGGTACGGCAACGTAATACCGGATCGGGGATCACTGATATTCTGCACCATCGTTTCCAGGAGTTCCTCTTTCGGTTCAGCGAGATGAATATTAAATTTTTCAAATGATGACCGGATGACATTCTTCACTTTTGTCGGACCCATAGGTTCCACACGAAAGCGATGATCAAATAATTCAGGAATCATTTGTTCAAAACTGTAGAGCTGACCAATATACTCCTCCCGCATGATGAAAATGATCTTACAGGGGAGCTGCGCATCAAGCAGCTGGCGGATCGTCGTCATAAATTTCAACTGCTCATCTTCTTTGCCGAGAATAAATAATTCCTCCATCTGATCAAAGAGCAGGTATACTGGACGTAATGTCTTCCGGATCAGAAGTGAAATATTTTCGACCGGGTTATCTTTTATCAGGTTGCCAAGTGAATTGGTCATCACCCGGTTAAGAGATAGGTTTATATTTTCATTTCTCCTGATAAAAACCGGGTACCAGTCCGGACCATCAAATTTGCTGGCAAGACCACATTGGATGAGACTTGTTTTTCCTGTTCCGGATAAGCCATAGACCAGTAACAAGGGTGTTTTAAAAACAAGCGTATACAGTGTTTCTACTTCCAGGTCCCTGCCAAAGAAGGCATCCTTATCCTGCAATGTATATGCATCCAGAAATTTAAACGGACTCTTCATAAGTTTTGGAGCGGCTGATTAAAGATGGATGTGGAAAAGGCATCAAACTGCGCCTTCAGGATCTGAAAGTGTATTTGTTTCTGCACCAGCAAGGGGGCGTCCAGCGGTTTATACACATGCTTGTATGCATAGGTATTGGATACTTTATCAAAGCGATCAAAGAAAAATAATTTCGCAATACTTGCTTTGTCATCAAAGGCATTTTCATCAATGATGAACGGGCTGAGATTCAGATATTTGGTGGGTTCATTTCGTTTGAAGATCAGTACCGAATTACAGTCCATGATTTCTTCCTCAATCTCCGTATTGACCGCCAATCCAACAAAACGTTGTTCCAGTTTTACAAAATTGCGCTTGAATTTTGGCTTGATAAAATGTTTGTATTTTAGCAAACCAATATCTTTTACAGATGCCATAACATAATTGGCGAGGAAACCCAGGTGCCTGAATAATTCGACAAGTTTTTGTTCTGCCGTAATACAAATTTCTTTTGCTTCAGATTCGGGGATCGTTTTTTCATTCAGCTTTTGCTGTACAAATTCCAGGTAGCATATAGCCTCATATAGCGTTTCTTTTTCATCGTATGTAGCAGCCAGTTGATTTAGCTCTTCAATAAAATATACTTTGTGATTGGACTCCAGTATGAGCCTTGCAGTGGCTATGAGATCAATATACCGTTGTGTTGAATTGCCCGTGACAGATGATACGAAAAAGTCTTTCATCTTTCTTTGTAATCCTTCCGGGATGACGAACGGATTTTGATTTTCAGATACTTCCCACACCTGTGCGAGTATGGTAAATCCCAATAACTCAAGCATGGTATTGTAAATGATAATGATCTGTTGTAATCTGGGTGCTCCCATTTGGTGATAAAAAGTCAGTCCACTGCCGGAATCATCTTCTACCAGCAGTTTTCTGAGTTGCTCGCTAACGGGATGGGGTAAAGCACGCAGGATGGCTTCACGTTTGTCAAGGATACTTTTTGCTTCACCAATTGATTCTTTATCTACAATCATCTGGATCTCTTCGCGATAAGGTGCCAGGGATATGATCAGGGTTTCGATCAGCAGATCATTTGGAACAAATGTTTCTGTGGATGCAGTGGTTGTAAAAGACGGAAGTTTCCACTGAAGGCTGCTTTGCTTATCCGGATGTACATAGAGTCCCCACAGACCTTCATCTGCTTTTGCACCGGGCTCATCAAGGATGGTGAATATGTCAGTTTGAGTATCAGGGTAGCGAGCCATCAATTCACCTTTAGCTAGTTCAAAAGCTTCCTTGACAGTACACTGATCATTCAGCGCCTGGAAAAATCTGCCTGAAAATTCACCTGCTTTTTTATCTTCTATCGGAGCACTGGTAGCTATCACGATGGGTATCCCTTTTTGTAAAAGTGAATACACCTGTCCTTTCGTCGAACATCCATTGAGGAACACAACCTGCAGATTTGGACATTGACCCAAGAGGTGAGCGATACCCTCAGCATTCGCTTGCTGACCTTCCAGCAACAATGTATCTCTTCCGGCATGTCCGCTATACAGAAACAAGCGAAGCTGATCGCGTGACTGAACGATAAAATCTGCAACGCTTGATATGGTTGCATACGAATCCCGGTTCAGGATATAATGTTGTTTCAGTTGACGAGATGACAGGATCCGGTAGAGTGTATTATCTTCTTCCTGAAGTGTAAGGAGCGGATTACTACGGTCATTGGCGAAAGCCAGGAAAAGGACATCCATGAGTGGGGCAGATTAAAAGGAGACAAAAAATCGGGTAATTTCGGATGATCTGATTCCAAAGCTAACACATTCTGATGCTTTTTAATAGGATCACCCGTTCGCATTCATAATGCTTAGCAACAAATGTCCTGAACGATAAACGACTATTTTTCTACCTTTAAATCAGATCATTTCACTCCTCCCGGAGGTTCGACTGCCCCAAAGTTGTCCTTCTCACAACTATTGCATTATGAAAAACTTATACGTTCTCCTCGTTGGTATCAATGAATATCCATCGCCGCTGCCGTCGTTGCATGGATGTATCAGGGACATCGATCAGATCCAGCGGTATCTCGTAGATTATTGTTCCAAAGATTACAACCTGAAGATTAAACGGCTGGACAACAGCATTGCTACGTACAGCAATATAATATCTGAATTCAGAAATCATCTTGGCGCTGCAGGACCTGACGATATTGCCTGGTTTCATTACAGTGGTCATGGCTCTGAAGAAAAGGCAGCACCGGAAT
Source organism: Saprospiraceae bacterium (assembly GCA_031426295.1). Classification (GTDB taxonomy): domain Bacteria; phylum Bacteroidota; class Bacteroidia; order Chitinophagales; family Saprospiraceae; genus Opimibacter. The sequence goes on along the minus strand of JANPKZ010000372.1, from coordinate 8,207 downwards.
TTCTCACACTGGAACCGAATGGAAAGGACCAGACCCTGATCTGTGTTGATAGCGGACCCGGTAAAGCGAATCATCTGGCGGATAAGGAGCTGGCAGTTTTACTGAATGAGCTCGCCACGAAAAATGCGGGTGGTCCTCCGCACATACTTGTATCACTTGATTGTTGTCATAGTGGATCGGGTACTCGTAGTACAGGACAGGATATCGCATGGACGACACGGGCTGCTCCATCGAGTGGCATGACAAGGACATTGGATTCCTATATAGATGGCTATTTCAGTAAGCAACAAAAACTAGAGATCCCTTCCGCTAAACATTTATTGTTGTCCGCCTGCAAGAGTGTACAATTGGCGGGCGATATGCCGCAGGGTGGGGCATTTACAACTGGGCTGATTAAGGCATTGGAGGCAGCACGTGGTGACCTGAGCTATAATGATCTATTTCTCCGTGCACGCGCGGCAGTTACCAATGTGCGCGAAAATCAGACGCCTCAATTTGAAACGATCCAGAATTTTGATCCATATGTCCGTTTCCTTGAGGGTTCTCCTGCTGGTGAACGTGATCTGTATGAAGTGATTGTGAAAGATGGTGACTGGTATGTAAAATGTGGTGCTATTCATGGTCTGCCGACTTCTCCTGCAAAACCAATTGAACTTGATATTTATTCGCTTCCGCCAGAAAAAGAATTGAAAGGTTCTGCGACGATTAAATCTGTTGGTGCACAGCTCAGCCGGATTGACATGGAAGGGAATTTTGGCGTGGGACATTTTTTACGAAAACTTACGAATGATGAACATTCTTATCGTGCAAGCATACGGCATCTGCCTACACCTCCGGAATTAGTGAAGGTGACTGGCGAAGAAAAATTTCATTCAAGACTGGAGAGTGAGGTTTTTCAAAAATCACGCTATGTCAAAGCTGCACTTACAGATGAGCCTGCTACCTTGGAAGTCCAGATCGCCGAAAACCTGGTAACTGTGATCGACCGTGATAAAAAACGAAAGGCGTACGTCACGGATGGCACATCGAATGAGCATCTGCTAACAGTACGTGATGCACTTGACAAGATCGTGTTGTGGCGCAGGATGATCGAGCTGGAAAATAAAAATCTTTCATCAGGTGTAGGCAAGCTGATCAAATATGAATTGCATGAGACAGACGAAGAAGGGAATGTAAAAAAACATACTTCTGATATACGGATTCATGCGACCAGTGCAAATCTTGCAAATCGCATTCCTGCATTCCTGCCTGTGGTACATGTGTATAATGCACAACAACCGTTGTATTTCTATTTGTTTTTTATTGCATTTGACTATTCAGTTTCATGTCCTGGTGGTGAAGTTGTCTATCGTGCATATGAATATGAGGATAAGACCGATGTGGTGATTCCGTTATGGAAAAAATCATTAGGGTGGGGGCCTGCGAAAGATAATCCTGAGGATACATGTGTCTTTAAATTACTGGTCACGACGGAGCCATTGGATTACCAGCAGTTTTTACAAAGTGGGTTGGGGATTCACCGTGATATCTTGGGGGAACCTACACCGCAGAAATTATTTGATGACTGGGCTTCGTATAATGTAGCTGTTACCATGGTGCGCCAGGATAGTGCGATCAATCCATTAACTGATTTGAAACTCGCTGATGGACAGGTTACCATCAAGGCACATCCGTCTCTGAATGGAAATGTAAGTATTGGAAATGCAGAAACGAATACGCGCAGCACTAATCCCATTCACGCCTTTGGACGTCTGGCACATGATTCTGTGCAACTGGTGGATTTTAGTCCGAGCAGGAGTATGCAAACTCAAAATGTAATTGAGATCAATAATATCCGGCTGACAAATGAAGATGCATTGACCGATAATCCGCTGGAAATTCATCTGAATCAACCATTGAGCCCAGATGAGATGCTATTGCCAGTGGCGTTTGATGGTGAATATTTTTATGTTGTCGGTGATGCTGTTGCTGATGGTGAAGGTACGAGTGTGAGAATTCATTCGATACCTGATCGTGCAGCTGCACCGTCTGATGGGATGGGAGAACGAAGCATATTGAAATCACTGAAGATGACTTTCTGCAAAGTATCCCTGGGGCAAAGTGAAGTCAATCAATTGCGTTGGGTTGAAAAATTGCCTGATGGTAAAATTGCATTGCAACGTGAAAGTTTGGGTATCAAAATTGGTAAGGCAAAAAAAATATTACTTATTCTTCATGGGCTTGCAGGTGACGGCCTTAGCATGACGCAATCGATCATGGATAACATGTTGTCGTCCGTAGAAAAATATGATCTCATTCTCGTTTATGATTATGAAAGCCTGAATACACCGCTGAACGAAACTGCTGGCCAGTTAAAGAAAACACTTTCGGAATATGGTTTCGGCCAGGATGACCGGAAGGTGACAATCATCAGCCATTCGATCGGAGGATTGATCGCACGCTGGATGATCGAACAGGAAGGTGGTAATGCTTTTGTAGAACATTGTATTCTTGTGGGTACACCTAATAATGGTTCGATGTACGGGCGAATAGATGCATATGTAAAATGGGCGCAAACCATACTCGACCTGGCCATCAATTTTATTCCTAAGATCGTTCCATTCTCAGGAATACTATTGAAATTTTTAAAGGGAGCCACTGATATCAGTGGTTCGATCGCGCAGATTGATCCGGATTCTGATTTTATAAATAAACTCAACAGCAGTAAAGATCCCGCGATCCGCTATTCCGTGATCTCCGGTGATGCAGCTGGTGTGCATATAGAAAACAATGGCTTCGATGGTTTTATCAAAACATCCCAGCAGCGTCTCGGAAAATATATGAACGGTTCAGAACCCAATGATTTATTTGCACCAGTACGCAGCCTGCAGTGCAAAGAATTGTGGGAAGGTCGCCAGGGGATTATAATCCCTGAGCCCGTGGCTAATTATCACTTTGGATATTTTATGACACCGTCGGGAACCCGGGATACGAATACGGTGTGGAAGCAAATGGGAGAAGTACTGGAATAAGAAGCTATCAATGGCTAAGTACGAAGTACAAAATTGGAAGTACGATATTCAAAGTACAAAGTACGAAGTTGGAAGTACGAGTCCTAATTTCTGGTTGCCAATTACGAGTAATGAATGAGGCGTGGCGTATAGGGATGAATTCGTAAATTTTCAAATGGACTGTAATGTCGAATCCCTTGCAGGAGGATATCGTAAAATTTTCCTTCGATTGTTGAATACGGGATGATTTCGTAAATTTTCAAATGGGCTGTAGAGATGTGTTGCAACGCGTCTCTACAGCCCATTTGAAAATATGGTGTTAATGATGGACACTAACCAATTGAAAATTTCATTTAAATGAATTTGCCTTGATCAGAGAATAGCCATTTAATTTTACCTCCGCCTTAGCCTGCGTCTGAGGGCCTGTCCCTGGATCACATGCGTGAAAAGGAAAAAAATTAATATGGTAAGTATTTTATGCATGGTTCGGCTTGATTAAGCTCCTAATTCAATCTGCCTATTAAAATACATAAAATGAGTAGAAAAGTGGTGAGGGCTTTCGGGAAAAATGAAAGTGTGTATACTGTCTTTCACTATTCAGATATAATTCCCCACGCTTCTCCGTAATCCAACCCGGTATAAGTAACCGAATCATATGGATAATAGTATGTAATCCTTTGTTCGGTGTGTCGAATGTAACATTCCATGGCAACTGCATCAGTTTTTTCGGACGTCGTCTTTTTTGATGCCCTGCAGTCAAAGCAAATGGCATAGGACTGTATTTCGCCATTCTTTATATCGGATTCAAAACCTTCTTTCAGCTTTTCAATTACCACATCGCTTATCGGAAAATCATCCCCGTCAAACAGACCAACATTTTTTAATTCTCCAAAATTATTTATCGTAGCTCCAAATGGATAAAACTCCCCCTGTTCGATGAGAAGTTCTTCTGCCATATCGAGACAATGATTAACTAATTTCTCAACTGCTGGCTCCATAATTGATTCTAAACTGTTGCAAATTACAACGTTTAGATATAAATCACTTTGCGTTACTCAGTGTAAGACTATTTCCCTTTTCCTCCGCCTCCGCCTTAGCCTTAGCCTTAGCCTTCGCCTCTCCCCGAATTCTCATCCATTTCCCCCATTCTCTCATTCTGTCTTTCCACACCCTAATGATCTGTCGACTTTAGAGCAAAACAACCAGCATGCGATATCTAGCTGCCTCCATCCTGCTCATCCTAAGCGTGTACAATGTCAACGCCCAAAGCGTATCCATCACCAATGATGGCTCCGCTCCCCACGCAAGCTCAATGCTCGACATCAAAAGCACCACTAAAGGTTTTCTGATGCCCCGAATGTCGCAAGCAGATAGAAATTTGATTGGTAGTCCGGCAACAGGCTTGATGATCTATCAAACAGATAATACGCCTGGTTACTATTTTTTTAACGGCAGTAATTGGTCTCCTGTTTCATCTCCCGCGATAAACGGTTGGTTACTTACAGGAAACACGGGTACAAATCCTGCCACGAATTTTATAGGGACATCGGACAACCAGCCTTTGCGATTTAGAGTCAACAATTTTTCTGCAGGAGAATTAAATTTTACACGCGGAAATGCATTCTTTGGATTGAGCTCCGGTATTGCGAATACAACGGGTATGTTCAACAGTGCTGTGGGTACAGAATCCTTCATGCAGAATTCAACCGGAAACAATAACGCTGCATTGGGAGTAAGAGCACTCTTTGCCAATTCATCCGGTCCAAATAACACTGCATCAGGCGCATTTTCATTATCGTCTAATACAACCGGAGCTGAGAATACTGCGGTGGGATCAAATGCCCTTGCGTCAAATACTTTAGGATCTGGTAATACTGCAGTCGGCTTTGAAGCTCTTTACACCAGTACAGGTACAGGAACGAATTCCGCAGTAGGGTACCGCGCACTTAAGAATAATATTTCAGGAACCTATAGTACAGCTATGGGCCATATTGCATTAATGGACAATAGTACCGGAACATATAATACAGCCATAGGAGGAAATGCCCTGGCTTTTAGTATAAGTGGTAGTCAAAATACAGCTTTGGGCGCGAATGCATTAGTGTTTAACACGACAGGTTCGAATAATACATCAGCTGGAATGAATTCACTTTATTCAAATAGTACCGGATTTAATAATACGGCAGTTGGAACAAGCGCCCTGCATTTAAATTCTACTGGTAATTATAATACAGCAGTTGGCTTTGAAGCACTTAATGTAAATACAGTGGATTTAAATTCAGCTTTTGGCTATCAGGCACTTAAAAATAATACAACAGGAATTTATAATACAGCCTCCGGTGCGTATACGTTAGCTGCCAATACGACCGGTGGTTTAAATACTGCAGTTGGATTCCAGGCACTCAGCGCTAACCTCGGGAGTAATAATACAGCTACAGGAGGAAGTGCACTGGCATTAAATACAACAGGAAATAATAATACTGCTACCGGATCAGGTGCAATGGTGTATAATACCACCGGATCAGATAATACATCTGTCGGAGCAGAAGCACTTTATGCAAGCACTACGGGTGTTCAGAATACAGCCGTGGGATCAAAAACACTCAATTTAAATACCACAGGGAATTCTAATACAGCAGTTGGCTTTGAAGCACTTACTCAAAATACTGTAAATCTTAATTCTGCTTTTGGTTTTTACGCACTCAGGAATAATTCAACAGGAACCAATAATACTGCCCTTGGGTCTGGGGCATTGGCGGAAAACACAACCGCACATAGCAACACTGCTATAGGCAATAGTGCTTTGTTTTTTAATACGGTGGGATATTCTAATACCGCTGTTGGTGCCAATGCATCAGTGAGTAATACTACCGGGTCATGGAACACTGCAACTGGTACAGAGGCTCTTTCTTTCAATACAACGGGATCTGAGAATACGGCTGTTGGATCTAAAGCACTACATGAAAATACCACGGGTTCTTTTAATACAGCTCTTGGTGTTGAAGCACTTTATTCGACTACGACTGTAGGATATAATTCCGCAGTAGGGCATCGGGCACTAAAGAATAATACTTCGGGCGCATTCAATACCGCCATAGGCATAAATGCATTGCTTACCAATACTACCGGATCACTTAATACTGCTATCGGAGGAAGCGCACTGGGATTAAATACAACAGGAAATAATAATACTGCAACTGGTGTGAATTCCCTGGTGTCTAACACAACAGGTTCAAATAATACATCAACCGGAATGAATGCACTGTATTCCAATACAGCAGGTGTAGAAAATACAGCGATCGGAAAAGGGTCACTGTATGGCAATGTCTCAGGCTCCTATAATACTGCAGTAGGCTTTGAAGCTCTTTCTGTAAGTACGTCTACATCATCAGGTTCTGCTTTTGGAAATCAGGCGCTAAAAAATAATACATCCGGTTCCGGTAATACGGCATTAGGTGCGGTAGCATTATTGAGTAATACGATAGGGAATGGTAATACAGCAACAGGAGGTAGTGCACTTGCTTCTAATGTTGCAGGTCATTATAATACTGCTACAGGTTCAAGTTCTTTAGTGTATAATGTAGGTGGGTCTCAAAATACCTCGATCGGAGCGAGTGCGATGCTTTCGAATATATCAGGAAGTTCAAATGTTGCAGTGGGATTTGAAGCCCTTTATACGAATAATGCTGCATATAATTCGGCAATCGGAGATAAAGCCCTTAGGAATAATGCAGGGGGAGAATCTAATACCGCCATAGGAGCGTCTGCACTTCAGTCAAATGGCGCTGGAGTTGAGAATACTGCAACCGGCGCATTTGCACTACAAGCTAATATCACGGGGAAATGGAATACAGCATCAGGCGCCTCTGCCTTATGGTCTAATATAACCGGAGAACAAAATACAGCCTTAGGATACAAGGCTCTTTATTATAACACCGCAAGCAACAACACAGCAATTGGGGCTTTCGCCATGGGCCTCAACTCCACAGGCGATTTTAATGTCGCCGTCGGAACCTGCCTTGCTAATAACGGCTCCGGCTACAGTAATACTGCAATCGGATTTGAGACGATGAATTCAAATAATACTGGATATTTTAATACAGCCACAGGTAGAAGCGCATTGCGCGTTAACACCTCGGGTAGATGGAATACTGCCAATGGGGTCACTAGTTTATATAGTAATACAACCGGAGTTGAAAATACAGCTTATGGCATGCAGGCAGTTTACTCTAATAACACCGGATCTCAGAATGTTGGGATTGGTGTAAATGCTTTGTTTAATAATGCTACCGGCAATTTTAATACAGCTATCGGTTTCGGTTCGGGAACCAACGGGTCATTTAATAATACAATCAGTATAGCAAACCGCGGCTATTTGAATGGCTCATCTAATCAGGCATTCCTTGGTGATCTTAGCACTGTGTGGAATGGTGGTAATACTTCCTGGTTCACGTATTCCGATGCGAGGGTAAAAACAAACATTCAGGAGGATGTAAAAGGATTAGACTTTATCACGCGACTTCGCCCTGTTACCTACTTCAGAGACATCACAATACAAACAAGAATCACGGGCAACAAGGAAACTGAGGATTATCCTGAGAAATATGATATTGAAAAAATAAAGTTCAGTGGATTTCTTGCACAGGAAGTGGAAAGTGCAGCTCAAGCCAGTAATTATGAATTCAGCGGACTGGCGAAACCAAAAACCAATACGGAGTTATACACCCTCAGCTATGAAAGTTTTGTAGTACCTCTTGTAAAAGCAGTGCAGGAGCAACAAATCATAATTGACAATCAAAATGAAAAGATAAACACCCTTGAAGCACGATTAGCGAATTTAGAGCAATTGATGAGCAGCCAAAAGAATAATGAATAACGATTAACGAATGTTGATTTTTGAGGTCAAATATTCTTCTGTTCACTTCGAATGTCATAGTTCTTACTTCACTTCAAAAATCAATATTCCTTGTTCCTTGTTCAATATTCATTTCGGACTTCTTTTCAAAAATCAACATTCCTTGTTCCTTGTTCATTATTCAATGTGTAACTTTATCATATGCGCTTTAACCTGGCCATCCTCTTCTTTTTTATTTTAACGTCTCTCTCCTCACAGACTGAACTCCATGTAGCCAATCAGTATGGCTTTAAGGATGGGCTCAACAATAGCCTCGTCTATTGTCTCCGGGAAGATAGCAGGGGATTTTTGTGGCTGGGTAC
>JANPKZ010000371.1:0-7190 GCA_031426295.1 Saprospiraceae bacterium | reverse complement strand
CCTTGCCGACTCCGATGATCTTCAATTTGCTGGATAAAAAAGCTAAGTGGTTGCATAAAAGATGGGTTTGTAAATATTAAGCTTTTCTTTAATATGTTACAAATTATTATAAATAATCTTAAACACTGATTAGCCCTGCCTGAAAGGGGGACCTTTGTTTTCCTCTAATTACACTGATTAATTTAGAAACAATTAAAACACAAATAGTAAAAGATATAAAGTCCCCCTTTCAGGGGGTAGGGGGTTAAACGAAATCCCAAAGTCTCCCTTTCAGGGGATAGGGGGTTAAACGAAATCCCAAAGTCCCCCTTTCAGGGGATAGGGGGTTAAAAGAAATCCCAAAGTCCCCTTTTCAGGCAAGGGGTTAAACGAAATCCCAAAGTCCCCCTTTCAGGGGGTAGGGGGTTAAACGGGTCTTTGCTCTTAGCCTATCATTGACAAAAAGACAGAAACATCGTGGCATGGTTTTCCGTTATATTTCCATCATGAAACATATCTTATCCATCGCGGTATCCTTATTCTTCATCATGCCATTCGCGGCATATAGCCAGCAGGACACGGGTCTTGATGCTGCGTTGAATAAAGGAAGTGCCGTCGATGTTGGTGTCTTTTTTGCCGGCACCGTTGATGTATCTATCCCAGGCACCGAAACTTCGATGTCATCCGCTGATGCAGTTCAGGCTCTCACTCAATTTTTTGCCAATAACATGGTGAAAGGATATAACCGCGCTCACCTCACCGCTCCGCAAACCGGGCGTGCGGCTTATTCGCTGGGTGATCTCTATACTTCCAATGGAACTTACAGGATCTATCTGTATTTCAACGACCAAAAGAAGGTTTCGGAAATCCGTATTCAGAAGGCGTAGTTTGCTGAGAGTTTTCTAAGTCAAATGGTGAGGGTGCTGATCGCATGTTACAAATATGCCGTACCTACAGTACTCTTAGATTGTGTGGTCCCTGATTTCCCTGATACAAATATGTCGTACCTACAGTACTCCTCGTTTTTCTTTTTGCGACATAAGTCTGGCATCTGGCGTCCTTTTGTCTGGCATCAAAAGCCTACGCTTCAATAAACGTAATCATCTGCTACTCTCGGGACGAGGTAATACCTGTATAGCGCCATACGTCTGGCGTGGATTCGACAAGCTCACCATAAATCTGTTATCCTTTAATCTGGCATCAAAAGCCTGCACTCCACAAAACGCAATCATATGCTACTATGCGGAAGAGATAATATCTGTATATCGCCATAAGTCTGGCGTCTGGCGTCCTTTTGTCTGGCATCTGGCGTCCTTTTGTCTGGCATCAAAAGCCTACGCTTCAATAAACGTAATCATCTGCTACTCTCGGGACGAGATATAATCCATAGCCCCAAAAACGTAAGCATCCCATTCACCGCCAATATTAAAAACCCAAACGTTAATCCGTTAAACAGATCCTTCGAGTACGCATCCAGGAAAAACGAGATCACCGGAGATGCAATACACACCGGCAACACCCAGTGGTCATTAATTTTTCGTTTCGTAAATAAACCAAATGAAAATAATCCTAACAACGGTCCATATGTATATCCGGCTGCGCGAAATAATTCATTGATCACCGATCCTTTATTGATCAACTGGAATAATAAAATCACACCGGCAAAAATGATCGCAATCAGAATATGAACACGTGTACGTGTTTTTAATTTTTGTTTTTCGTTTATGGCTTTTTCCTTTTTTTCAAAACCAATAAAGTCTATACACACAGCTGTCGTTAACGCAGTAAGTGTTCCGTCAGCACTATTATATGCAGATGCCACCAGGCCAATAATAAATGCGATGCCGATATATGCCGGCAGATGATTCATCGCAAGCATAGAGTAGAGTTGATCTGCACGCGCGGGTGCCTCAAGATTGAGATGTTGCAAATACATCCAGAGAAGGGCTCCCATAATCAGTACAAGAACATTTGCAATGACGAGGATCACGGAAAACATATACATGTTCTTCTGTGCTTCACCGATATTTTTGCAGGAAAGATTTTTTTGCATCATGTCCTGATCAAGACCCGTCATGACGATGGTGATCAATGCACCACTCAGGAATTGTTTGAAAAAATTATTGGGATCCGACCATCCGCCTTCGAAGAAAAACACTTTTGAAAAATTCGCTTCCCTGATTGCAGCAGGTAATTGTGGTATGGTTAGATCCAGTGCACTGGTAATGGCCACGATGGTGAGGATCACAGCAGCCAGCATACAAAACGTCTGGAGTGTATCTGTAAACACAATTGTGCGGATGCCGCCTTTAAATGTATACACCCAGATGAGTGATATGGCAACTATCACTGTGATATAAAAAGGTACGCCTAATGGTGCCCCTAACAATCCATGTAACACCATCACCGCAAGGAACATCCGGAACGCCGAACCGATCAGCCTGGACAGCATAAAAAAAGCAGACCCGGTCTTATACGCTGATGGTCCGAACCGCATGCCAAGGTAACCGTAGATCGAGATCAGGTTGAGGCGATAATACAGGGGCATCAGTACTAGTGAGATCACCATATAACCTAACAGGTATCCCAGTACGACCTGCAGGTACGAAAATGCCTGGTTGTGTCCCCCGGCTCCCACGACCCCGGGAATTGAAATAAATGTAACGCCCGACAGGCTGCTGCCGATCATGCCGATGGCAACCAGCCACCATTGCGACCGGCGACCGTTGACAAAAAAATCATCCGTGGTACTGTGGCGTGATGTGATCCATGCGATGGTCAGGATCAGCAGGAAATAACCGGCTACGATGGACAGTATGATGGTGGGGGATATTCCTCCGGGCATGGGAGGCAAGGTAATTGGAAATTAGAAATTTAGAAATTTAGAAATTAGAAATTGAGAAATTGGAAATTGTGTGCAGCGAGATCCAATCTTAACAAATCATAATAATCTTAATAATCTGCGTTCCGTGCGCCTTGAAATAAGCTGGAGTTTACCAAAATTCCCTTGATCCCTTGATCCTTTGCTCCTTTGCTCCCTTGTTCCGTTGTAATTCTGTAACGAAATTGCTGAAAGTGAGAGGTTTACAAAGCCCGAAGTGTTAAAATTTATTTTTTAACTACCTGGCAGTGAAAACTTTACAATTAGGTAATATCTGGTATATATCTTCGCCGCCTTCCCACGATAAAATTGCACGCCGAAAAGGTGTAACATATTGTGGGAGTTATATACTTTGTGCTGATTTTAAGATTCACAAGCATTCAATGGCGCGTGTGTCTTACCCCAAAATAACCCACATTGAATGACCCGCTCTTGTTGGTATGATTTAATCATGCCGCCTATGGGAGGTCAAACCTAGTTTCGACTTTTGGTGAATTGTTCTCCAGCTTTTTCCAAATGTCAGTTAAACCCCTGTGATGTATGAATCTCTCCATTCATATGGTCCGGGTCTGTTATTATTTAATTTGTAAGTGATTACGAGTCAAAATATTATTGCGAAAAACCCAACAAGCTCCTCATTATGAATTCCAACTCTCACTCCTCTTGTGCAAACATTATGCCAGTAGACAATACAATCCCATGCGACAAAGTGTCGATCCAAAAGCAAAACCCAATGTCACTTCTTGCCTTTATTGGCAGGTTGAAGATGACTCGTGGTATAATAATGTCTGTGATGGCAGTATTTTTCATGGGAATGGGGGTAAATGAGGTAAAGGCGGATGTTTTTGTTTGCGGACCTTTTACGGTAACTTATACTATTTCGCCTCCAAACAACTGTACTTCTTCTAATGGCGAAATTGATATTGTCTCTGTTACAGGAGGGAATGGAACTTACACCTATCTATGGATGACTGTGAGTGGCCAATCCAACGTAAATGGAGAAACTAGTGATCCATTAAAGACCATTAAGGCAGGTGTGTACAATTTACAAGTTACAAGCAACGGTATTTCTTGTAATTTTAATATAACTGTTTCTTCTGCATCTATTGGTGTTCCAACAGTTTCAGACAAAACAATTTGTAATGGAACTTCGACTACTTTAACTGCAACAGGGTGCGCTCAGCAATATTTTTGGCAAACTACAGGAGGAGGTGCGTTAGCAACTGGCCCATCTTTTACAACCCCTGTTCTTACCGCATCCATTGTCTATGTGGTTGTTTGCGGGGATGGCGGTTCTCCATGTCAGTCTACTGCGGATAATGTAAATGTGACTGTTCAGTCCGTTCCAACTGCAGGCACATTAACTGCACCTTCACCTTCCACAATTTGCAGTGGAGGAGATCCAGCACAAATAAATGGTGGTACAGCAGGCACAGGTTCAGGTACAATTACCTACAGATGGGAGAGCGCTATTAGTCCTTTCTCTGCATGGTCGCCTATCGGAGGGGCTTTTCTAGCTTCGTATGACCCACCATCTGGTTTGACAGTTACAACACAATACAGGAGAATTACTGTATCAACTCAAAATGGGATTCCTTGCGAGTCTGTTGCAACGACAGCTATACAAATCACAGTAAGTCCAAATCCAACTATTTCAGGGACTCTTAGCGTATGCGTGGGATTAACAACTCAATTAACTGGTTCAGGAACACCCGCTGGTGTTAACCCTTGGGTTTCAGGTACCCCATCTGTTGCCACTGTCAGTAATACGGGATTAGTAACCGGAATTACTGCCGGCACGAGTACAATTACATATACAAATAATGCGGGCTGCACCGCAACTGCAACTGTAACTGTAAATGCTAATCCTACAATCAGTGGAACGTTAGCAGTTTGTACAGGAGCGACCACGCAATTAACCGGCTCTGGAACAGCTGCAGTAGTGAATCCCTGGGTATCAGGGACCCCATCTGTAGCAACAGTCAGTAATACAGGATTAGTGTCTGGTCTCACAGGAGGATCCACTGTGATTACCTACACAAATAATAACGGATGTTCAGTTCAAGCTACAGTAAATGTTACTGCTGGCCCCATAGTAACCACCACTAATGCATGTATTGGAGGGGGTAATGTTACATTTACACAGGCTGGTGGTACCTCAGGAGGTACTTGGTCTGTGAGTGGTGGAGGTTCTATTGTTCCCGCAACTGGCGTTTTTTCTCCAACTACTGCAGGTTGTTTTACAGCAACATATACTCCACCTAGTGGTATTTGTGCAAATACACAAAGCTTTGTGGTTTTTCCAACCGCACCAGGTGCACCTGTAGTTAATATTGGCTGTGGTGATATAACTGTTACTCCACCAGCTTCGGTCGCAGGATTCAATATTGAATATAGCTTTAACAACGGTTCAAGTTGGGGTGCCAATACACCTCCAACAGCCGACAACTGTTCAGGTTATAATATCCGCACTCGGTATGTTACTGCAGCTTTATGTGGATCAATCCCTGCCGGAACCGCAAGTGTAAATGCAATTTGTTCTCAATCATCCGTAACTAACAGAAAAGTCGATAAGACGGCACCTGTAATTACACAAGGGACAATTGCAACATGTTATACAACCCAGGCAGCAGCGGAAGCAGCAGCTCTTTCGGCAACTTCAGCTACAGATAATTGTGTAGGCACAATCACATATGCGGCTAGCACAATTAATGTTTGTAATGCCACCATTACTGTCACAGCGACAGATGTTTGCAATAATCAATCTTCGGTAATGTATTTTACAAGGATTGATAACACATCTCCAACTATCACATGTCCGACAAGTCCTCAAAATAAATTTGTAAATACAGGTACATGTTCATATACTGCAGTTGGATCCGAATTTAATCCATCAGCAACAGGAGATAATTGTGGTATTGCCAGTGTCTTAAATAATTATAACAACACGAATACACTTGCAGGTGCAGTATTTCCACTTGGCAACACAATAGTTACCTGGACGATTACGGATCAGTGTGGTTTTACTGCCGCTTGTTCATTTACAGTTATTGTCACGGATAATATTCCACCCACAATTACTTGTCCGACGGCAGTGAATGTAAGTTGTGCAAGTCTTGTACCTTCTGTCAATACCGGTGCTGTAATTACTTCAGATAATTGTCCGGGAACAGTAACTGTTGCACACATCAGTGATGTATTAAGCGCACAAACATGTACAAACAGATATACGGTGACTCGTACATACCGGGCTACTGATGCAAATGGTAATACTAATCTGTGCACACAGATCATAACAGTAAATGATCAAACCCCACCCTCAGGATCTTCTCCGGCAGGACTGAGTGGAATCAATGCATGTTATATAAATTCATCCACTCCTCCTGTAGGTGCTCCTGGTTTTAATGCTATTTCTGCAGCAGCTGGTTATACAGATAATTGCGGAGGAACTGTTACAGCTTCACTTACTAATACTTTGGTAACAGGGACAAGTTGTAGCTGGACTTTGACATATACATTTTCAGTAGCGGATGCTTGCGGAAATGTTTTAGGAGGCCAGACGATTATTCATACAGGAAGTGATCAAACAGCTCCAACTGCTTCAAACCCCGCTCCAACTTCTGTACAATGTATTTCACTAATTCCTCCTGCTGACCCAACTGTCATTACTAATGAAGCGGATAATTGCACCCCTGCACCTACTGTTTCATTATTCAATGAATCGAATAATGGTGGAACAGGTTGTGTCCTCAGCCCTTATATTGTTACCAGAGTTTATCGGGTGACAGATGGTTGTGGTAACACGGTTCATGTAACTCACAGTCTCACTGCTATAGATAATACTGCTCCTACCGCGAGTAACCCTGCGGCAATAAATGTGCAGTGCATTTCTTTAATACCTGCAGCAGACCCTTCTGTAGTAATTAATGAGGCAGATAATTGTGGTGGATCTCCAGTAGTTTCTCTATTTAATGAATCTAATAATGGTGGTACTGGATGTTCGGCAAGTCCATATACTGTGACGAGGGTTTATCGGGTGACTGATGCTTGTGGGAATACAACAGATGTTACTCATTTATTAACTGCAATTGACAATACTTCTCCTACAGCAAGTAACCCTGCAACAACGAATGTGCAATGCATTTCCTTAATTCCTGCGGCAAATCCAGTCGTTGTACTTAATGAAGTTGATAATTGTGGAGGCACACCTACAGTAGCACTATTTAATGAGTCAAACAATGGTGGTACAGGATGTGCTGCTAATCCTTATACAGTTACAAGAATTTATCGGGTGACTGATGCATGTGGGAATACCACAGATGTGACGCAT
>JANPKZ010000370.1:0-19008 GCA_031426295.1 Saprospiraceae bacterium | reverse complement strand
CCGGCATTGAGAAACAGTGATCCTCTTATTTGAGGCTGGATAGCATATCCGCCTTCGATCACAATACCAACATCACTGCCGCTTAAATCATCACTCACTTCTTTGCCGAGATCGAGATCTGCCTCAAAGCCACTTTCTTCTTTATACTTTCCACCTAATGCTTTTCCATAATAAAATCCAACAGCTCCAAAAAATTGCTTATGATGATACTGCGCCTGGATCGGGATCTGGATATATGAAAAATTCAATGTGTATTTATCTCCTTCATCTTTTGCTTTGTATCCTTTCGCCATATACTGAAGTCCTGAAGCCAGACTGATTTTTTCTGTAAGCTGGTATTCAGCAATACCTCCGATCGTAATACCCGGCAATATTCCGGGATTGAAATTGTCATTCCGGTTTTTATAGGACTGGTTCGAAAAAGTGAAACCACCTTTCGCACCTAACCGAATCTGTGCATGTGTAGTTGAGTGCAACAACATAAACGCGATGAAAAAACAAAGCGTAAAAATTACTTTTTTCATAATGAATAAAAATTACGTGGGTTTTAAAAAATTGGGTTTTTCATAAGCAATGATGCCTGTTCATTGAAGATCAGAATGGTTTTCAAATCTTCTTTCTGCAAGGATAATCAGCTTCTTATTTTTTCATGTGTCAAATGTATATTCAGCAATATCACCCGATCAACTTTTACTATTCCGCGGCGTATGGAACTGATTAAATGGTGAATCCGTGTCGATTTTTCGTGATTGCACGATTTATTTTATCTTCATGCGACTTCACTATATCCCAAATCATCTATGAAATATTTCCTTCTGTTCGTCCTGGTTTTTGGGCTTGTTTTCCATTCCTTTGGGCAGTCCAACGGGTACAAACGTCCACCTGCTGATGTGGTTAAGATTGTTGAGACACCGCCTACTCCGTTTGTGGGTATTAGTCCCAACAAGGATGCGATGATGTTAGTAGACTATAATCCAGACCCTGGCATTGCGACAATGGCGCAACCTTTCCTCAAGCTTGGAGGTATCAGGATCAACCCGGACCTGAATGCCAAACAGCGTATAACGGAATACACGAATATCACAATCCAATGGTTTTTGGAAAATAAAAATGTCCCTGTCCAACTCCCCGCAGGTACGAAACCAAGCGGTATCCCCTCCTGGTCACCTGATGGAAAAAATATTGCCTTCGGTGCAGATATCGGGAATGGTGTCGAATTGTGGGTCGCTGATACCCGAACCGGCAAATCCAAAAAAATGGAAGGCATACTCCTTAATGAAGTACTCATGTCACCTTATAGCTGGATGGAGGATAGCGAAAGATTAATCGTACGAGCCATCCCTGCTGGTCGTGGTGAAGCACCAAAAGAAAATGGTGTACCCACCGGGCCCGTAATCGAAGAGACTGCCGGCAAACAATCCAAGATGATGACCTTCCAGGATCTTTTGAAAAATGAAGACGATGAAAGATTATTTGAATATTATGGAACCAGCCAACCCATCCTGGTTAATATTAAAACAGGCGAACAAAAAAAACTGGGTACACCTGCGCTGTATGCCTCGATGACATTTTCTCCTGATGAAGCCTATTTACTCGTCAGCAAAATTCGCAGACCATTTTCATATCGTGTACCATTCAATAATTTTTCACGCACCACCGAAATATGGGATGCCACAGGCAGGAATATAAAAACCATAATTGATCTGCCGGTGACGGATGAAATTCCTCCACAAGGTGTTGTTACCGGACCACGTGGATTAACATGGCAAATGCAATATCCTGCCAGGCTTGTCTGGACGGAAGCGCTCGATGGTGGTGATCCAAAACGTGAAGTTGATTTTCGCGACCAGGTGTATACGCTGAACGCACCCTTTACGGATATCCCCAAAGAATTAATAAAAACACAACATCGGTTTTCAGGATTTAACTGGACCGCAACACGTGACATAGCCTTGATGACCGAGTATGACAGAGACAGAAGATGGAATACTACTTTTCTTGTCAATTTGAATAATCCTAACACGCTTGACACATTTATTGATCTTAGTGTTAATGATGACTACAACGACCCGGGCAATCCTCTATATGACCGGATCGCTGGCAATGATTATGTGCTGGCGCAGGATGGTGACTGGGCATACTATACTACCTCCGGAGCATCGCCTGAAGGTAATTTTCCACGTCTTGATAAAATCAATCTTCGTACAGGAGAAAAACAAACTTTGTGGGAGTCACCCAAAGAGAGTTATTCACAGTTTATTTCTTTTGCCGGTCCGGGCCATGATCAGTTTATCATCAGGCGTGAAAGTAATACTGAAGTCCCCAATTTTTTCCTGACGGGTCTTCATGTGAAGAAAGAAAATCAACTTACCGCTTTTACAGATCCTGCACCACAGTTGACAGGAATTGAAAAACGCATTGTGAAATACAATCGTCCTGATGGAGTACCATTGTCAGGCACTTTAATGCTTCCTCCTGGCTATAAAGAAGGTGATAAACTTCCGCTCTTCATCTGGGCATATCCATTAGAATATTCTGATAAAGGAACGGCTGGCCAGGTGCGTGGATCAGATAACACATTTACATTTCTCCGCGGAGATAATCCGGCATTCTTCCTTACGCAGGGTTATGCCGTACTGATGAATGCCACCATCCCGATCGTCGGTGATCCGGAGACCATGAATAATACGTTTATTGAACAGGCAGTGAGTTCGGGGAAAGCAGCAATTGATTACCTGGATTCCCTGGGCATCATTGACAGGAACCGGGTAGGTGTCGGTGGCCATTCCTACGGAGCGTTCATGACAGCCAATCTTCTGGCCCATAGTGATGATTATGCCTATGGGATCGCCCGGTCAGGTGCCTATAACCGAACGTTAACACCTTTCGGATTCCAGAGCGAGCGACGGTCCTTCTGGGAAGCCCAGGACATCTATATGAATGTGTCACCATTCACACACGCCAACAAGATCAATGAGCCGCTTCTGATCATCCATGGCTCGGAAGATAATAACCCCGGGACCCACACGATGCAATCAGAACGCCTGTACCAGGCTATCAAAGGGAACGGAGGAACGGCCCGCCTGGTCCTGCTTCCACATGAAAGCCACGGGTACCGGGCCAAAGAAAGCCTGCTGCATGTGCTTGCTGAGATGTTCGAATGGGCTGACAAATATGGTAAGGGGGAGGCTGTCCGTCCCTGATTCCATTTATAGAAGTACCTTTGAAACCTTGAACTTTAAAGTGTATTCATCGATTTTAGGAGTATGAAAGTATTAGGTGCCATTACAGATCCGACGTATCATCCAAAGGAGACATTAACAGCGTATGAGAAATTCTGGATGAATTATCTCAATGATCCCAGGGACCTTCCTTTCATCCACATGCTGACGAAGATCCACCTGACTGTCATTCCGTGGGCGATCCTGCTCTTCACGCCATTGTTGCAGGGCTGGGTTTGGTGGCTTGCTTTCATTCCTTACGCTTACTTATCACAATCGTATTATAAAGGTCGGTTTGGACTCCTGTTCCATTGCCTTTGTCATCGCCGCATCTTCAAAAAAGGATATGCATGGATGCAGGCATATACAAACTGGGGTGTAAGTATCTTTTTCGGACAAACTCCGGAAACATATTTCGCACATCATATCGGAATGCACCACGTGGAGAATAACATGGAAGATGATGCGAGTAGCACGTTGAAATACCAGCGTGACAGTCCGATCGATTTCCTGAAATATTTTTTCAGGTTTTTATTCGCGGGTATCGTTGATACATTCCTGTATTTTTTCAAACGCAAAAGGAAAAAACTCTACATGCGTCTGAGCTATGGTGAAGCTTCCTTTATTGTGTTTTGTATCCTGCTGAGCTTTGTCAATTTTAAAGCAACATTAATGGTGTTCATCGTGCCCGTGATTTACGGCCGGTTGATCTCCATGCTGGGCAACTGGACGCAACATGCATTCATTGATAAAAATGATCCGGAAGGACATTTTAGCAGCGTTTACAATTGTATCAACAATGTCTACAATCAGAATTGCTGGAATGATGGTTACCACAGTATCCATCACCTCAAGCCTGCGATCCATTACACAGATATGCCAATCGAATTTTTAAAGCATACTGAAAAATATAAGGAGCATAAGACATTCATTTTTGATGGTATTCACTACCTCCATATTTTCTTCGCATTGATGGGAAAGAATTATGCGAAGCTGGCTGACAACCTGGTCAATATTGATAATACGTTCAAAAGCCAGGAAGAAGCAATCGAACTCCTCAAAGAGCGTGTGAAGCCCATCCGTGTCGTGCATCAGCCTGAGGAGACTCCTTCACGGATACATGCACCACAGGCTGCCTAAGAGGAGTTTTATCTTTCGCGGGTTGTATTCAGGGATAATGATGTGAAAGCCCATCAGGCTTCTCACGCTCTCACTCTCCTTATCCTCAGCATTTCGTCGAAGGGTCACTTTCTCACTCTCTAAAATTCAGGGTCTACCCGCATTGCTGTTATCTAATGGAAAGGTTAACTTTAAGGAAAACCTTGCTTATGAAACAATCTACATTTCTGTTATTCTTCTGCTTTTGTATACTAAATGTATCTGCACTTCGCGCTCAGGATGATGCGGCTATGATGAAAGCCTGGATGGACTTTATGACGCCCGGAGCCATGCATAAGTGGATGGCTGAATCGGACGGCACCTGGGATGGTGAGGTAAACACTTATATGGACCCCAATAACCCCACGAAATCTACAGCTACAGTTACGAATAAAATGATTTACAATGGCCTCTACCAGATGGGGGATTATTCAGGAAATATGATGGGCCAACCTTTTCAGGGTCATAGCATCCTGGCGTATGACAATGCAAAACAAAAATTTGTAAACACCTGGATAGACAATATGGGATCAGGTGTGATCATCCTTTATGGTGATTATGATGCAGCTACACAAACATTACACTTAAAAGGCACACAAACTGATCCGATGACGAAAAAAGATTCTGCCATCCGGCAGAAAGTAAAATTTGTGGACAAAAACACACAGACGTTTACTATGTATGGTCCGGGCAGGGATGGAAAGGAAACAAAAATGATGGATATTAAACTAACCCGAAAAATGTAATTCATGCATTCCTGAATAAAAGCCCTTTGCGTTACGCAAGGGGTTTTTATTTTTAGGCAATACTATAATCAGCTTGTATCACTATATTCAAGCCTAATTACCTTGAAATCTAACCAACTATGTCTCCTCAATCCTTGATGAGAGCTGCTATCCTGATGGTCATCCTGGTGATAAGCTTTCTCATTTGCTGGGAATTCTATCTCCGCGCTGATGGTGCGGATCATTCATTTGATGAGGGCGGCCCTCTGTTTGCTACACAACGTGCAAACATCTACCTGCCTACCGACCAAAGTACGGTTATCATTGGCTCATCACGTATCAAGTTTGACCTGGATAATGATACCTGGACTGAGATAACAGGGGAAACTCCCGTACAACTTTCATGTGTAGGTAGCAGTCCACTTCCTGTGCTTTATGATCTGGCAGCGGATGATGATTTTGCGGGAAAGTTATTGATCGATGTCACTGAGGGATTGTTCTTTTCCCTATCTGCCCGGAATAGTGAAAATCCAAATAAATACCTCGCTTATTACCATGATCTAACACCCGCACAGCGAGCGAGCATCCTCCTGAATAAACCCCTGGAATCAACTTTTGTATTTCTCGACAAGGATGTCTACTCTATTAATGCCATGCTGG
The DNA here is from genome assembly GCA_031426295.1 of Saprospiraceae bacterium. Lineage (GTDB taxonomy): Bacteria > Bacteroidota > Bacteroidia > Chitinophagales > Saprospiraceae > Opimibacter. The sequence continues at coordinate 13,244 of JANPKZ010000370.1, read as the reverse complement.
ATAAACTGGAAATAAAAAGCCGACCGGGGATTTTTATGTTTCCCATTTTTCCAAGAGATTTTGAACGTGTGAGTCCGTCGCGCCAATGCTACATGGCACCCGGGTTCGTAGCAGATACCCTTCAGCAAAAAGAAATGCAGCGAATTTGGGCGGTACTTGCCTCAGGACCTCCAAGGCCACCTGTGTCAGGACAAACTCTTGACTCCATGCTACAGGTGATAAAAACCGCTACGGATAAAATCATATCCCGGGGTGGCGAAGTCGTATTTGTACGCACACCATCCAGTGGTGCTTTTTGGGAACGAGAACAAAAAGCATATCCCCGTGAGCTTTATTGGGAACGACTCTTAACTGAAACCGGATGCAAAGGAATCCACTTCATGGATGATCCGGCAACAGATCATTACATATGTCCTGAATTTTCACACCTGACTCCTATAGATGCCATAGACTATACCAAACATCTTGTGCGTAATCTTAAAGATGATGCGGGTTGGACATTTTCAAATTTACGTTCTATGTAATTTTTTTCAGTTTGATTTTTCAACCCTGATTCGCAATGGTTTTTAATTCCTATACATTCGTAGCATTTTTTATCATCATCCTGATCCTCCACAATCTTCCTTTATCCTGGAAGGTGAAGAAGATCAATTTATTGCTCACCAGTTATATTTTTTACGCTGCATGGAATCCACCTTTCATTTTGTTGTTGTGGCTTTCAACGGTAGTGGATTATTTTGTCGGTCGTGCGCTGTACAATCAAAATAACATTCTTAAAAAACGATTCCTTCTGGTGATAAGCCTGATAGGCAATCTTGGCATGTTATGTTTTTTTAAATACGGTGGATTCCTGTTAGAGAATTTCGTATCACTGGTGAATCTGTTCGGTATTGATTATCATCCTGCAGAACCTAACATCATTCTACCTGCGGGTATTTCATTTTATACATTCACCACGTTGTGCTATACGATTGACATGTACCACAAGCGCAGTGAGCCTGTAAAATCCCTGCTCGATTTTTCATTGTTCGTTACATTCTTTCCGCATCTTGTTGCAGGTCCGATTGTACGCCCTCCACAACTGGTACCTCAATTTGAATCCCCAAGACAGGCAACTGCTAAACAAATGATCGATGGGTTGTTACTTCTGTCTCTTGGATTATTTATGAAGGTATTCCTTGCAGACAGTATGTTGGCAGCAACTGCTGATAATGTGTTTGGATATATTGGTCCATTGGCAACTGTGGATACATGGATGGGTGTCCTGGCATTTTCAGGACAGATCTTTTATGATTTTGCAGGATATTCAACCTGCGCAATAGGAGTCGCTATGTGTCTTGGATTTGTACTACCTGAAAACTTTCGATATCCATATGGAGCTATTGGATTTTCAGATTTCTGGAGACGATGGCATATTACTCTTTCAGCATGGCTAAGAGATTATCTATACATTCCATTGGGTGGAAACCGGAAAGGAGAAAGTCGAACGTACATAAATCTAATGCTGACTATGCTATTGGGTGGACTATGGCATGGAGCCAGCTGGACATTTGTTGCCTGGGGAGGTCTCCATGGACTTTACCTGTGGGTAGAAAAATTTGTGCGTGATAAATTTTCAAAACCGTCCAATATGCCGGCAATAGCAACCGCAGGTGTATCGGTTAGTAACACATCTGGTTCTTTCATGTATGCATTGTTTACATTTTTCCTGATCACGCTTACCTGGGTTTTCTTCAGGGCAGGCACCTTTACACAAGCCTGGCAGATGCTCGGATCCATGTTTGGAATTATTGATGATGGATCTGCACTTTTAAAATCGATCGATATCATCAAGGTGTGGGTGATCATCAGCATCACAGTGGTGACACATTGGTGGATGAGAGATACATCCGTTCTTACCCTGGCGTATAAAATTCCATGGTGGGTATTGTCTATTGCATGGGCGGCAATGGTACTAGCGATCATCCTGGCACAGGAGAGCAGCAGTGCGTTTATCTACTTCCAATTCTAGGGAAAGAAGAGCATATACTATAGCACCGTAGGCGCGACATATTTGTAGCAATGGATAAAAAGAAATTCCCCTCCGTGGCGCCGTAGGTGCGATATATTGAGATTCATCCTTCGCCTTCGCCTCCGCCTATTTTCCATTTTGATTATATTAGAGTAATATTTAATATAAAATACCTGATATGTTCACCCGTATTAGTACCCTGGTGGTTTTGCTCTTTACCATCTATTCCGCTCATAGTCAATGTTTTCTGACACCATCCGAAGCATGCCTCGGCGATTGCGGACCTGTCTTTTACCTGATTGACGACCCTGAAGGCACAACATATGAATGGAGTATCTCCTGTGGAACCATTACCAATCCAAATGCAGCCAATCCGCACACTGTTTGCTTTACTTCTGCAGGCACATGCACAGTCCAGGTGATCGTGACAATTCCCGGCGAGGATCCGGACACATGCGTGGCACAAGTCAATGTATTACCCTCTTCACTACATATCATCACAGAAGGTATTTGTGAAAATGACAGTATCGAGATTAATGGCATGTACTACACACCCGGATTTTATACGGACACTATTTTTGGTGGTGCTGCTAATACATGTGATTCCATTTTATTGATCACCGTGTTCACCGCACCGCTTGATACTACAGCCGAAACGTACCTGGGATGTGAGGGTGATGGGTATTCAATCAGTGTCAATGGAGTTGTTTACGACGAAGCGAATCCTTCAGGTTCTGAAACCCTTTTAGGTTCAGACGGATGTGATTCGATTGTCAATATCGATCTTGTTTTTCAGCCAAATATTCTGGATACCATTTCATATGAAGGTTGTGAAGGCGATGGATTTTCTGTTGTTGTTGATATGACAACCTACGATGAATCCAATCCCGCTGGTACAGAAACTTTTGTAGCCACCAATGGGTGTGATTCCATTGTCACCATTAATTTGATATTTCATCCAATCGACTATCAAGCTGTATTGTACCAGGGATGTTCGGGAGATGGATACAGTTATACCGTTATGGATTCTGTATTCAATGAGGACAATCCAACCGGGATATTTATGTTCAGCACATCGACATGTGATTCCATTGTTTTCATAGACCTGCATTTTGATACGCTGATCTCTTCGCTGGTCCTCGATAGCAATCAACTATGTGCTTTCCCTGAAGGCCTGACGTACAGATGGATGAATTGTGATAGTACACTACGGACTGATACGACTTCGTGCATTACACTTGTCGGTGCAGGATGTGCCTGCGTCATCATTGAAAAAGGAGGTTGTGTAGATACATTATGTCAGGATTATAATCTCTGTAATCTTACCTGTGAGATCATTGCCATAGCTGGCATATGTCTGGGTGATTCGGTTTTATATACTGCAACCGGAAATTATTCTGCTGATGCTGTGTTGGATTGGAATATTATGCTGGACCCCAATACAACATTCACGTTTTCTGATACTGACTCTGTCAAAGTTGCCTACAACGCTACTGGTTGTTTCTCTATTGATCTTTCTGTATCAGAAGCAGGATGTGTATCCACCTGCACAGATACGATATGTGTTGTAGATCGTCCTATTGTGGATTTTTGCTGCGACCAGGTGCGATGTGATTCATGTGTTACCATTAATCTTTGGTTATCGGGTACATCGCCATGGACGATTGCCATTTCTGATGGGACGAATATTGATACCATCAGTGGCATCACAACTTCCTTATATGATTATACAGTGTGTCCTCCGTATGACAGCATTGTATATTATCATCTGTTATGGGTTGTGGATAGCTCCGCATTATGTGAAGGTTCTATTATTAATGACTCTGTCCTGATCTATCTTGAAGAAAGACCAGAGGCTTCAATTTCCATCAGTGGTGATACACTGTATGCCTTTCCTGATGGATATGCCTATGCATGGTCGGATTGCCAGAATACTGCCAGCCTGGGAATAAACGGATACTATGCACCAACTACTAATAGCTGTTATTGTGTGATCGTGAGTACTTTTTTATCTGATTGCAGAGATACGGTTTGTGTAGAGTTTGTGTCAACCGGGATACGGGATCCTTTACACGATGCGTTTACAACCTATTACGATCCTGCCGAACAGGCACTGTATATAAAAGGAATCACAGATACTGATGATGGATTCAGTTTTGATATCATTGATTTACAGGGCCGCAAAATTGAGTATCTTGATGTAGAGAAAGTTTCGAGCGAGGCATGGAAGGTTCAGCTTCAGAGCGATATACCTTCGATTGTCTGGATATCAATTCGCAGTAAACAATACGTTGTAACGAAAGCAGTATTTATCCCAACATATTAAGACAAGGTATATTTTACCTTGTCATCAGTATTTCACCTCTTTTAAGTAAAACATTCAGGGAAACTCCTGGATTGATTGATCATACTTAAAACTCAGAGTTATGAAACATTTATTGATTGCACTATTCATCATGATGCCCCTCCTGATGTTTTCACAATTAGGTGTGAAAGCAGGATTAAATTTTGCCAATGTCACCAGTGCAGAATCTATCAACACATCCTCGCGAACGGGCTATCACATGGGAATCTTTTTCTCAGGATCATTTAAAAGTATTCTGAGTTCCAGGACCGAATTATTGTATTCACGCCAGGGATATAATTTTTCTTCGAATAGCAATACAGGAAATGTCAATCTTGACTACCTGATGCTTCCACAATTGTTTGCGGTAAATATTACACCACTTATCCAGATCCAGGCAGGTGGACAAATTGCCTATCTGCTCAATGCAGAAGTTGACAGCACGCAGATCTCTACGGGTAATCAGTCAGCAGATCAAATAATTGATATTGTCAACCGGATCGATTTCGGTTTGGGTGGAGGTGTTGAAGTACATCCATTACCACAGTTGTTGGTAGGTGCGCGGATCAATTTTAGCCTCGGCAGATTATTTAAAACACCTGAAGCAGGAGAAGCTTATTCCTTTATCCCTGACATTAATACCAGGAATAATTTATTCCAGATCTATGCGGGTCTGCGATTTGGATCTGATTAAAAAAATCGTGGCAAAAAGTAGTAGATCGCTGTGATCAATATACTGCCGGCTAAGATTTTTGAAACCAGAGAATACACGAGCCGCTTATCCTTCTCTACCGCTGTTTCATCTTTTACCTTTCCGAATTGTTTTCTGCCTGCCACGCTGAAGATACCCTGCCAACCATATACATAGCAGAATTTTTGTCGCGCCTGAAGATACCCTGACAAAGCATAGTATACCGGAATAATAAGAAGCAAACGGGTCCAGGAAGGTTGATGGGTAAGTTCGATCAGCAGGATCAGGATACACGCAGCTGCTGTGCCGAGATATCCGATTCTCCAACGTCTGTTGATTTCCTCCTGGCCCAGATTACATTGACCTGGAATGTATTGATCAGGGCCTGGTGTGTTCGTCATGAATGTAAAGGTAGCTAAAGCTCCTCTTGTGGAGGTCTCAGAAATCTTCTGTTGGTTTTCTGAATTTCTTTTACAAGCGAATGACAAATTTCTGCGTTGACAGAATATATGGCGTATGGGAATTTGGATTCAAGTATAATAATACCCATGGATATGAGGTACCGGATGTGTTGTGAAATGGTAGGCTGGGAAAGCTGAATTTTTTTTCGAAAATCTTTGAAGGGGGATTTACCATATTAAGCAGATACTGCATGATGATGATGCGTGCGGGGTGACTGAGTGCGCGGGACCAGAAGGACTGGTGGAACAATGAGGATCCGAATTGATCGGCTTTTGAGTGTGACATGATAAAAGAGTTTAACTGGTGAAAAAAATATCAATACAAAAATATTCTCCAGCTAAATGCAAAACAGTAAATTAAAAAAATACAATGAAATATTTATTTGATGGATATATATAATATTGATTTCCATTAACAAAAACGTTTGCTTACGTAAGCAAATGCATACGAACGGTTAGCAGCATTTGCAGCAAATAAATTCAGGAATTAATCATCAAAAATTACCGTCTTTCTTCCCGAAAAGAAATGATGTAAATTCAAAATATACAATGACAATTTTTATTGATGCATATATAATGCTCTCATTCTATTTGACAAAAACGTTTTCTTACGCATACGAAAGGTTACAAAAAAAATAATCACCTGAATACTTGAGAAAATCAAAACAGCGAATTTCATTTTTTACGGACAACAGCAGTAAATTCAAAATATACAATGACAATTATTTTTGATGGATATATAATCTCCTGATCCTAACACACAAATCCATCATCTTCCGCAAACAAACGTTTACGAAACAACTTGCTCATTTTATTACATCTTTCGTAAAAATTTCACACACCAATCCCACCCAATCCGTCTACCCGATTGGTAATATGATCTTAAAATGCATTCACGGATTCCTTACGCCAGCGTTGCCGTCATCGTAATGTTCGCTGTCAGCGACTTACTGATCGGACACGTTTCTTTCGCCTCCGTGGCACATTCCTGGAATTTTGCATCATCAATACCCGGAACCGAGGCAGTCACTTCCAGGTGAGATTCAACGATGGCTCCGTTCTCTAGGTTGACTGTGCACTTAGTCTCAATACTCTCAGGCGTAAAACCGGCCGCACCCAGGACAAAGCTCAGCTTCATCGAAAAACAACCCGCATGAGCAGCCGCGATCAACTCCTCCGGATTCGTCCCTATCCCATCCTCGAAACGGGTCTTGTAGGAATATTGGTGGTCTTTCAGGACACCTGATTGGGTCTGGAGCTTACCGTTCCCTTCTTTTCCGGATCCGATCCAGTTGGCCGTAGCTGATCTCTTCATTGCATTTGGTTTTTTAGAAGGCGAAAGATAGGGATTGGCCATGATCAAGTCCCTTCAAGATACCAATGTAAATTTTCTATTGGTACTAATATTAAAATAATATTTAAAGTGTAAACTGTTCTAATTCTCGTAGTTAACTTGACATATTTATGTTAAAGTGGATAAAATGTCAATTTTATGCAAAAAATCTAAAGTGGTGCAATATGTTGATTTACAATATTATATAGAATTTTAACCAAGTCCAATGTAAAATAAAGTCCCAAAAATGGCGTTTTTGAACCTTTAGAGTCAACTGATTGTAATATAAATGTAAATTTCATGTAAAATCAACCTATCTTTGTCACATGGCTCAAATGAAATATAAAGAAACACAACACCTCCGTCAGTGGGATTTGCTCGCACTGATTGCAGGCTTTATTGTGATTGGGGTGATTGGCCTTGTCCAGGTGATCATGGCGGCTCAACCAAACAAGAACCTGCTATTGGTTCTCAGCCTCACAATTCTGCTTCTATCCGGGTTGTTCTATTATTTCAACACGATTCGTGTCCGGGCAGTCTACAATGAGAAAAACATTAAACTCAGCATGCTACCGGTTGGTACAGTCAAACGTAAAATCAAATGGGAAGACGTAGAGTCATCCGAAATAGTAGAACTTCCTCCATCATCAAAATTCGATAAATGGAATTCTTTGTTCTCCAGCCTTAATGGTGTCATAACCCGGAATGGTAATACATGCCTACATCTGACACTCAAGAACAAAGAAACAGTCGACATCGGCTGTACTAATCCAAAAGAGTTACAATTCTTCGTCGATTCGATTCGCGGGAACAAAACGTAAGAAAAGCAAGAGAAGTAAAAGCTAATGACTCTCTCACTGAACAGTTTGAATAGAATTATTTAAAAGAGGCCGTCTCAAAAGTAAATTTTGAGACGGCCTCTTTTTTATTTTTAGAATACCTGAAAGAGATTCTGTATTAATCAATCTACATAATCCACCAAATACCATACATCCTGTTTCACCAATGATCTGGTATTTTCAATTTGCCTGGCAATATAACTTTCACCTTTTTCCGGATGAATTTTCTTCCAGATATCACTGGTATCAGAGTTGCCATATTGATCCCATGTGTGATAAAAATCCACAGCTGCTGCATCATACGGACGATTGTCGCTGTAGGGTAATACAAGCCCATAGACCGCCCAACCTGCCCTTCCACCGGTATTAATATCTTCCTGGTGCACTGGTTTAGCCAGATTAATTTCCAGGTCCATATACTCCTGCCAATTGCCGTCACGTATTTTCATAAAATTTGTAACAAGATATTTAGGTGCGCTATCCTGCGTATCAAAAATGCCATCATTATATGCCCAAAGCTCGACTTTGACCATATCCCTTGTTTCATCGGTTTTCTCCATAAATGAAAGCTGATCTTTCGTCAGCACCTTTTTTGCCATTTCCATATAGCCATCATACATGTGCTCTATACCGTTCCATCCGCTGACAGCATTGATGAGCACAAAATCATACTCGGCCGCGGTGCCACTGGGATACAACACCTCATACATAAACCAACCTGTTGATTGACCTTGCTTTATTCGTTCCTGGTGAATCGGCTTCCAGACTTCTTTCTCAATTTTCATATAATCGGCATACTTACCGGGTTTAACCTTCATGTAGGCCAACTGGAAATACATGGGTTGCTGATCCTGAGAACGCAGGTGAACCGGCACGAGGAACAAAAGAAAGGTCAGTGTAGATGACAAGAATATAAACACTGAGTGAAAAGTTGGTTTTTTCATTATTAATTAGTTTTGAGGTGAAAAATATGTTACTACAAACTTGGCTTAACTCAAGTAAAAACCATAGGATGAAATACAGAACTGATTGGTTTTCTGTCGCCAAATATTCATCGAAAGGATCTAAAAAAGTGAATTGGTGGGTGCATTCACATGCTTATCATAAATATAATAAATACTTTGGTTCGGAATAGGTCCTTCTCCCGATCTTCGACACGTGCTTTACCAAACCCGTGCCATCGTCCTTCGTACAGTCAAATACGGCGAAACCTCCCTCATTGTCGACATGTATACCGAACAAAAAGGCTTCCAGACCTTTATTGTTCATAGTGTACGTAAGGCTCGTGCCACAACTCCGGCATCTTATTTACAGGTTTTAAGTCTTGTTGACATGGTCGCTTATCATCATGACTATAAAAAGATAAATCACATCAAAGAGATCCGGCTTGATCATGCTTATCAAAGCATCTCATTTGATATGCGAAAATCATCGGTCATTACATGTCTGGCAGAGATTACGTCGAAAAGTATTCCAACAGCGTATGCGCAACCCGACCTCTTTCTTTTTTTGCATGACTCACTGATACGGTATGATGATCCAATCGCTTTCGATCGTGATTTTCTGATCCGCTTTTTAGTTAAGCTCACACAATACCTTGGTTTTGAAATGGAAATCCCACTCGATAATCCGGGAGGTCAGTTTTTCGATTTAATGGAAGGACGGATGGTGTCGGGTCGACCGCATCATTTATATGCAGTAGACGCATCGGATCTCAGAGAACTGAAATCGATCATGACTTTAGGACCTGATGCGAGAGCAGAGATATCATTAGAAACACGACGGAGAATTATCGATCTGATCATTGTCTACTATCAACTGCATGTGGAAACTCTGAAGGACGTTAATAGTCTGAGGATTTTAAGAGAGTTGTTGTGAGGGAGGAGAGATGTTTCCATGGCTAACCTCAACATTCTACATTCCTTGTTCCTTGTTCATTATTCCTTCCCTACTTTTGCGCTCCCATGCTAAAAGAAGGCAAAACCAAATCAGCCATCAAATTCAAACGCAAAGGCCTTACTGACGAGGACCTTATGCGCCTTTACAAAGGCATCCTGCTGCCCCGTATGATCGAGGACAAGATGCTGAAGCTCCTGCGCCAGGGCAAGGTATCCAAATGGTTTTCCGGCATCGGGCAGGAAGCAATAGCTGTAGGTGCTACACTAGCCCTACAACCCAAAGAGCTGATTTTTCCGTTGCATCGCAACCTGGGAGTTTTCACTAACCGAAATATCCCTCTCCATCGCCTATTCTCCCAATGGCAGGGCAAAATGGACGGTTTTACAAAAGGCCGGGACCGCTCATTCCACTTTGGCACTCTGGAATATGGCATCGTAGGCATGATCTCCCACCTCGGCCCTCAACTAGCCCTGGCATGTGGGGCTGCTTTAGCTTACAAACTCGACAACCGCCAGATGGTGTCCGTGGCATTCTCCGGTGAAGGTGGTACCAGCGAAGGTGACTTCCATGAAGCCCTTAACATCGCTGCCGTATGGTCACTTCCCGTAATTTTCATTATTGAAAATAATGGCTACGGGCTCTCCACCCCCTCATCCGAACAATTCAAATGCAAAGAACTTGTCGACAAAGCCAAAGGCTATGGCATGGACGGCGAACGCATCGATGGTAACAACATCATCGAAGTTTACAACACGATCAATAAATACGCGACAAAAATGCGTCGCAAACCAGCACCTGTCCTTATCGAAGCTATGACATTCCGCATGCGCGGTCATGAAGAAGCTTCAGGTGTGAAATATGTCCCAAAAGAACTGATTGATACCTGGGATAAAAAAGATCCGCTACGCAACTACGAACAATTCCTTCTCCAGGAAAATGTAATTACGGAAGACGTCATTGTTTCTCTGCGAAAAGAAAATGAACTGCTTATACAGGAACACCTGGACATCACTGCCAACGCACCGGAATTGGAAGCAAGCCTTGATCGGGAATTAGGAGATGTTTATAAACCATTCGAATACACCATCACACCACCAAAAGGGGAATTTAAAGAAATGCGTCTCATTGATGCCATTCACGATGGATTGGATGAAGCCATGCAACGACATTCAAAACTTATTCTCATGGGCCAGGATATCGGTGACTACGGTGGTGTATTTAAAATCACAGATGGTTTTGTAGCCAAATTTGGAAAGGAACGTGTGCGCAATACACCTCTTTGTGAAAGTGGAATCGTGGGTACTGCACTTGGATTGAGTCTCGAAGGATTTAAATCCATGGTGGAAATGCAGTTCGCAGATTTTGTAACCTGCGGTTTCAACCAGATTGTAAATAATCTTGCCAAGCTCCATTATCGCTGGGGAGAAAATGCAGATGTTGTAGTTCGTATGCCAACTGGCGCGGGTACACAAGCAGGACCATTTCATAGCCAGAGCAATGAAGCCTGGTTTTATCACACACCCGGTTTAAAGATTGTCTATCCATCCACACCTGAAGACGCAAAAGGATTATTACTCTCCGCGTTCGAAGATCCGAACCCGGTGATGTATTTCGAACATAAAGCACTTTATCGCGGCATCAGTGGTAATGTGCCTTCAGGATATTACACCACACCAATAGGTAAAGCGAGAATGGTGCGCTCAGGATCAGAAGCATCCATTATCACCTATGGTATGGGTGTCATCTGGGCAGAACAATTTGCTGACGAACACGGTTGGGATGTAGACATTATCGATCTGCGGACGTTATTACCTCTGGATTGGGACACGATCACTGAAAGTGTTGCAAAAACACATAAAGTACTGGTGTTGCATGAAGACACATTGACCGGAGGAATAGGCGGCGATATTGCAGCACACATCGGAGAACATTTGTTTCAATACCTTGACGCCCCGATTATGCGTGTGGGTTCGCTGGATACTCCTGTTCCTTTTGCAGGCGTACTCGAACAACAATTTCTCGCTCCGCAGCGATTATATGATCAGATGACTAAACTTTTAACGTACTAGATGAAGCTCGAAAATATCGTATCTGTCAGTGGCCTCGGTGGCCTGTTCAAATTACTTGGCACCCGGACCAATGGTCTCCTGATCGAAAGTTTTGAAACCGGCAAGCGCCAGTTTGTTTCTATCCGCAAACATCAGTTCACTCCTCTGGTGTCGATTGGCATCTATACATACAACGATGTCGTCAACCTGGACGAAGTATTAAAGAAGGTGCAGGATTATGAAGCTCACACGCCACTTCCAAGCCTTGATGAAAAATCAGATGACCTCCGTACATGGTTTAGATCCATTGTGCCCGATCACGATGAAGACCGCGTACACATCAGTGATATTCGGAAAGTGATCAAATGGTATACCTTCTTAGGTGAATTTGCCCCTGCTGCTCTTGCATCAGATGGAGATGAAGAAGAATAAATCAATCTCCTAGCACCCTCATATCAAATTCAAAACGCATTGGTATCAGGCTGGGTGACACCTGTCTGAAATTGAGTCGTACCTCAATTCCAAAATATTCTCTCTCGAGCCAGGGACTGATATCCGCAATACCAGGAAATAACCTCCAGGAGGTAGAATTCTTAAATGGTGTAGGATCCAGATAAAAGAATTCAATCTTATCAGAAGGATTAAATGGATCAAAAATATAGACTGAGATCTGGTGGATAAATTCCAGGTTAATATCCCCAAACGTACTGCCCAGGTAAGCATCTTTTGCTTCGATAGCTACCACATCAGCAATTGTCTTGCCCGATGCCGCCAACTTGACCGGAAACTGGCTGAGCAAAGGCTCCACCACATAAAAATGGGTATCGAACGTATTCAGCCCCGGCAGGATCTCAAAATCAATAAAGTGGTTGAGCTCAAAAAACTCAGTTCTGCGGTCCTTTTTGCAGGCCGTCATCACTAAGACTGCCAATAAAACGATCCATTGTATTCTTCTCAACATAAGTTTGATAAACGCCTATATTGATTACAAATGTATCTGAAGGACAGGTTCATTTTAAACCCCTTATCAGGAAAAACTATATTCTTAAAAGGGAAATTCCAAGGCGGCTGAGCTGGATGCGTAACAGAAGGCTCTAAATACTTATGAATAGCAGGCTCATTTTAGTCATCTCATCTGAGAAAATCCCTGATCAAAACTGGAAAAACCAAGGCGGCTTAGCTGGATGCGTAAAAGGATGCGCGAGTCGAAGCCCCGACTGCCAATTAATTTCCTATTTTTCCAACTACTTACCTAAACATACTTCAAGCGCATGGGAGAACAGCAGGTTTCGATCGTCAAGTCGCAGGACCAAATGCAACAATTCGTCAAGTCCCTATTGGATGACGTCAAAGCATTGGAATACATGATCGACCATGATTGGTTCGAGAAAGACATCGTACGCATCGGTGCAGAACAGGAAATGGTACTTGTGGATCAAAAAACCCTGAAGCCGGCATGTATCAATATGGAAGCCCTGACCCATATGACCGAATGGCCCTGGGCAGAAACCGAGCTGGCAAAGTTCAATCTCGAAATCAATCTTGACCCCAAAGAATTTTCAGGAAGCGCTCTTCGGCAATTGGAGGACGAGACTGCATCCAAACTGAGCAAGATCGA
>JANPKZ010000369.1:0-14111 GCA_031426295.1 Saprospiraceae bacterium | reverse complement strand
TGGTAGATATCCGTTCCCCATCCAAATTCTACAAAGACCAAACCGAGACCAATTGAACTCGTAGATCGTACCACCTCGACACCCGGCGATCCATTGATAGCCTGTTCTACAGGGAGTGTAATTTGTGTTTCTATTTCTTCCGGCGCCATACCCCCTGCTTCCAAAAAAATCGTCACGCGGGGACGGTTGAGATCCGGCAATACATCCACTGGTAACAGCAACAAGGTGTAGACCCCATAAACAAGTAGTAATGCTGCCGCTGCCACCACGAGGGTACGGTTTTGGAGAGAAAATAATATGATCCGGTTAAGCATTACATCTTGTGATTCGTGAATATATTACCAGCAGTTCTATAGATAATGGATGATCATGACAGCAGACATGCCTATCATCAGGAAGTCCTCCAATAGGGTAATAGTCGACATGGGCAGATTAAATACCGCTCCAAGACAGGCACATTTAATTTTTCTCTTTGCCATGATACTTTGCAATACACCGATCGAACTGATCCCCATGACAACGAATGTCACGATATTCGTGGCTAATGGATACATGTTCAATAGAAACAATATTCCGAGCGTAAGTTCAACGAATGGATAAACAAATCCCCATCCAAACCATTTTTTTGCGATTACATCATACGAACTGTAGGATGCAGCGAATGAAGGAATATCGAGTAATTTGAAAAAAGAAAATACCAGAAAAAATCCTGCCATAAAATATTGCATCCATCGCATCAGGATAAATTCTCCAGCGGTATACTCATTCAGAAATGTCACACCAAGTATGAATGCAAAGACGAGCAGGATGGGCTTATATGTGTCAAAAAATGACCTTTTTTCTTCTTCCGGTTCCTCGTGCAGGCTTTTGGGTTTACCATCAGTCACCTCTGATATCTGGTATTTCGGATGTGTGCTCAGTGCTTTCTGAAACGTCGTAAGTGGAATGTGCTGTGACATATCGATTGATGCCTGTGGCGTCTCCCGCTGAATGCGCACAGCAGTAACTCCGGGAACTCCGGATAATATTTTTGTAACGGTGGCAACACAATTGTCGCATGTCATCCCCGTAATTACATATTCGTGTGTCATCTTGTTATGATTTTTGATAACACAAATTTCCTGCTGTTTCCTCGCGGATACCAAACAGAATTCTGGAAAGGATGTACATGATTATGGTCAGATATGGTCCAGGTGGCGCCTTTCATGAGAATGTGTTTGTTTAAAACGGGTAGGGGTCATACCGGTAACCTGTCTGAATTGATTTGACAGATGCTGCGAACTGCTATAATTGAGCAGGTGTGAAATTTCCTGGATATTCATTTCGTCATAGATGATCAATTCTTTGACACGTTCGATTTTTTGAGTGATCATATATTTCTCAATCGTGATCCCTTCTACAGCACTGAACAACTTACTCAGGTATGAATAATCATGTTCCAGTGCCCGGGCAAGGAAATCTGAAAAATTGACAGACTCTTTTTTGATACCCTGCTGATAATGGATCTCAGAAATTAACAGCGTTTTGATACGCTCGACGATACGGCTTTGTTTATCATCAAGCAACTCAAATCCTTCCTCATGCAAACCTTTTGTAATCAAATTCAATTGGTCTTCAGAAGGAGATGATTTCAACGTCGCTCTCCCTAATACGACACCTTCTGGCTTTACTCCTGCACCGGAAAAGATCTTTTCAACTGTGCGGATGCATCGGGAGCATACCATGTTCTTTATAAACAATTCCTCCATGGTGTTACCATCACGTATTAAAATGGAGAAGAAAAACGTATATCTGTTTGTAATGCCGGATCGGTCAGTGTTTTTAAAAACTCTACCAGGTCAGACTTTTCCTGGGAATTCAATTGAAGACCTCCATGCTGTGCATTGTGAAATAAAGCTTCTTCCATGGTGGAGGAATTCTTAACCCCCGTATTATAGTGTTCAATGACTTCTTCCAACGTTGCAAATCGACCATCATGCATATACGGGGGCGTCAATGCGATATTGCGTAGTGTGGGCACTTTAAACCGGGCAAGATCTACAGGCAGGCCGGTCACTTCAAATCTTCCGAGATCTGTAAAATCAGCTTCTGCATCAAGACCGTTGTTCATAAAAAGATCATTGGCAAAATTAAACCCACCATGACAATGAAAACATTCACCTCCTTTTTGTCCCGTAAACGGGTCAAACTCTGAAAAGAACAGCTGTCTGCCACGTTCTTCAGCTTCCGTCAGTACAGCAGTGCCTTGCTGGAACCTGTCAAATTTCGAATCATTGGAAATCAGGGTCAGTTCAAATTGTTCAATCGCCAGCCCGATACGTTCAGATGTAATTTCTGATGTTCCAAACGCGCGGACAAACTGATCCTGATATATTTTCATTTCGTTCAATTTGCTCACTACATTTTCCAGTGACTCATTCATCTCAAGCGGATCCTGAATGGGACGTAATGCCTGATCGCGCAAGGATTCAGATCGTCCATCCCAGAAAAATCCCCGGGAGTGCCAGGCTAAATTAAAAACAGACATGGCCTGTCGATGACCATCAAGATTATCCACGCCCACACTGAACCTCCGGATATCACTAAACATATCTTTCTGCTGATGACAATCTGCGCATGACATGCTTTCACCTTTGGATAATGCTTTTTCGTAGAACAACATACGACCAAGCTTTACGCCGGCTTGCGTCGGTAGATTATCCTGCGGCAGCATGGGTGGGGGAAAGTTGCCAGTATTAATTTCATAGCGTGTGGGATCAAAGACCGCCTGTGGCTCGTCATCACCGCAGGCGATCAACGTGATCATAAGAGAGAGGGAAAACATTACTATCGTCTGCCAGGAGGCGGAATGTGATGATCTCATGTGATTAAGGAAGATAATTCGGGTTATAAAGAAATTCTTCATCAGTCAGGGAATTCAAAAAAGCAATCAATGCGTTTTTCTCTGCCTGGCTTAAGTTAAGAGGTCGGATCAGCGAACTTTTGTGCGGATGATCTTTGCCACCTGCATTATAATGTTCAATAACGGAAGTAAGGTCGGGAAATGAACCATCATGCATATACGGATATGTTACCGCTATATTTCTAAGTGATGGAATTTTAAAAAGGGCCCGATCCTTTTCTAATTCAGTAAATCTGTATCGGCCGGGATCTGCATATTCTTCATACAACCCATTGTTCTCAAATCTGTAATGTGTAAAGTTAAATCCTCCGTGACATGCAGTACAACCTAATCGCTCACTGAAAAACAAATGTTGACCAAATAGCTCTTCTTCATTCAGCGCATTTTGATGGCCACGTTGAAACTGATCATACCGGCTGTTGCCACTGAGGAGGGATCGTTCAAAACAACTGATAGCTCTTGTAATGACAAATGGATCCGGGTCTCGACCATAGGCTATTCTGCTGGCATGAACATAGGTACTGTCCTTTTTTAATCGTTCAACAACCTCGACGATATTAAAATCAAACTCTGCATGTTCCTGGATCGGAACGAGAATTTGCATTTCCAACGTGGGCACACCACCTTCTCTGGTGAGGTATGGATGATATGCAACATTGGCCAGAGAAGGAGCATTCCTCGTGCCGATTCTGTTTTCAATTCCGGTACTGAGCTGTTTACCATCTGTAAAAGCGAGATCAGGGTGATGACAACTGGCACAGGAGATACTTAAATCGCTGGAAAGAATGGTGTCAAAAAAAAGACGTTTTCCTAAAGCCCATCTTTCTGGGGAAAATGTATTATCTGCAGGAAAATCGGGCTGGGGAAAGCCATGTGGCACCAGCAGAAGCTGAGGAGGAATTACATCCATTGATTCCTTTTCGCAACTATACAAAAGGAATACAATCCATATGACCCAGATTTTCATCATCCTATCTGATGATCAATTTTTCAGAGCCTACTAATTTATTTCCATTATACATCCTGGCCAAATAAATGCCTGGTGGCCATGTACAATCAATCTCAAAGGCAGATGCGAAATTATCAAGCTCAGTAGTGCTTATGTTCCTTCCTGTAAAATCAGTAATCACCATTTGCAATTTTGTAGATCCTGGAAAATCAAATCTGCATATCGCGTGATCCTTTGCCGGATTAGGTGTGATCTGGAATGATCCGATTACACCCGGTTCAACAATTCCGGTAATTTCCGAAGCGCTGAAAACGAATCTTGCATTATCTGCAATTGTTTTAGATGCTCCGGTAGAAGCATGTGAAACCATACCATTCGTCAGATTAAGTCCGTCGAAGAAATGCTCATATTCAGCATCTAAATGGATAGCCATCTCGCTACCATTTATTTCTCCATTCACATCAATTGTAACCGACCTGTAATTTGCATCGCCTATTGTATGGATTTGATAATTGTTATTAACAGAATTTGTATCCGGACCGGCAAAGCCTTCAAGAGCAATGAAACGATAACCCGGAGTCCAACCCCAATGCATCGTCGGATTTTGTGGGGCTAAGGGATGACCTGAAGGATAGGTTGAAGGATCAAGATGGTTATGTCCGGGATCTACGCCAACGGAAAATTGTATTTGTTCCAAATCAATAAGGTTAAAACTCCCCAATGTGAATTCAGATTGAGTACCCGGATCGACCAACAGATAAACGTCTGTCGCCGCAGTAATCTGCCCACCATCATGGACAAGATTAATTTCAGAGATGTAGTATTCTACTCGGGTCATTTTGTAGGCATACCCCTGTGCAGCGATCTTTGCCTGGTTGTAAGCAAATGGTTCTCCATTTAGGAGTTGATCCATATGCAAGGTTACGTTCACCTGGGCATACAACTGAGATACAGCAATAAAAGAAAGAAAGAGTAAAATGTGTTTCATGATGTAAAAATTGAAAGCTGTTATAATAAATAAATCCTGCATGAAAGAATGATTCATATTCCTTCATGCAGGACATTTACAGAGAATTAATGTTTGTGTTTTTCTCCTTCTCCGTGTTCATGCGTTCCGTCCCCATGGTCGTGTGCTTTATCTGTCGACTTTTTCGCTTCGTCTTTATGATCATGACTGTGATCACTTTGTATTTCACCCGCTGTACCTTCTTTCACATCAATGGTGAAATAGGAGGTATGCAATTTTCCATTTGTCTGAAATTGAAAATAAGCACGATAGATGCCCGGCTGATCAAATTGTGCATGAAGGTCCAGTTTGCCTTCTACCTCATCAGGATGTACATGCAGATATTTCTGACCATCACCTGATATAATCACCAGATGACCTTTGGCGCCCATGATATTTTCAAAATTGGTCACCGGCTTTCCCTTTTCCGTGATGTCCACACCGAGGTGATTCATGTTATTAGTTATGAACTTCCCTCCGGTAGGTACAAGTTTGACGTCGTAACCATCTGTTTTAGTATTTAATGATTCTGTCGTGAATTGTTCAGCCTTTTTAGGTTCGCCGGATACCTTTAGCGTAATACGCTCCACCTGTGTAGTACTTCCGGTAGGCACATAATCAGCAAAGATGATGTAGTCCCCACCTGCAGGAAAATTCTCTGCAATCTGGTATGAACCATCAGGCTGATAATCCGGATGAATGTGATCATACCATCCCAGGTCACTGGAGACGATGATGATGTGCATCTTTTTTTCATGCACTTCATCCAAAGGCACAGCGGCAGTTTCGTTTCCTGCGATTTTAGGCGTGAATGAAAGGTTAGCCGGTTGACCTGCCTGGGCCGGATTCGGTGACACCTCGAGGTTCATCTTATAGGTGACAGAAGCAGCTGAAGGATCAAGAGCCACAAGATCCATTCCACAGACGGGACACTTTCCTGCTTCGTGGTATACTTTCTCACCCTCACATTTCATAGGACAAGCGTAGGTAACAGAGTCACCTGTTGGTTCAGTCACTGTTTTTGGTTTACAGGCTGACAAAATGAATAAAGCCGAAAGGCTTAACAGCAATAGATATTTCATGATTTATTTTTAAATGATTAATTAACGGCAAAATTACCCATAGAGGGACGCTGCACATAGCAGATCAATACTTTATATAGATCAAGTAAGCGCTAATGAAAGCTGAAAATTCTAACAGCGAAAAACCTGTTGAAAAATAAGCATACTTCGCCCATGTAAAGTCCGAGGCGGACCATGGGAACGGGTAGCTTCCCGCATTGACAGGCTAACTCCGGATATCCTCACTTCCGGATAGGAAAGTGGAGAAGCCAAAAATTTATCCACTCCTTTTAGAAGTAGTCCGGCACCTGAAATGAGTATGTCGGGTTGGAACTGCACAAAACCGGCATGATTTTCACAACATGGCCTGGCATTAAAGGATAATCCTTGTGATTCCTTGCCAGGAATATGGCAAATACCTTCTGCCTTGTTATTCTTTGACCTACTGCAACAGGATTTGGCAGGCACAAATGCGGATGACCAGGATTTCCCCTGGCCGTGACATACGTGTGTAAACACGGGGATGCCAATGTTGGTGACCAACATCACTATAGCAAGGTGATATGAGAGGAGCCTCCGGATCATTTGGTAGTAAACACAAAAGTATACAATAAATTGTTTTCTTATCGTTAAACCTGCTTATCCATCTGACCTCCCGATGGTGGGATACGGTAAAAGCCTTACTTTCGCAGTTCTTCATGAAAAAGTGGATCTTACGATACCTTGTGCTCAATCTTCTTGTCTTTGCTTTGCCGGGTAGTGTCCCTGTTTCTATTCTTGAATTTGGTAATTTGATTTCGCATTACCAGGATCACAGACACACAGATACCACTGAGAGTATATTCAGATTTATTGCCTCCCATTATTTTGATAACAATCATCACAATGATCACCATGAAGACCATGAGTCATTACCATTTCACGGTCATCAAGGTGAGTTAGTAAGTTTTGCTCCGCAGTTTCCCTCATTATTACCCCAAGTCTCTTTGGGATTTACCTTTTCAAAAGTTGTCGTACGTGATACGTTATTGATCAAAGAAGTCAGTTCCAGCTTTTCTTCATCCTATCTGGATGATATCTGGCAGCCACCTAAGGCCTAAGTATCCTTTTCTTTTTTTACGCCACACTCATGCGTGGATTTTCTTCCCATTCATTTTCGAAGACTGGAGTTCTTTCATCTGAAGGGCTGAAGTGATTCAGTTTTTATCTTCTATTTCAAATTTAATGATAATGAAAAAGTTATATCACCTGTTGGTGGTCATAGGTATTATGCTCTATGGCTGCGCTCCTAAAAATGCACATGATGCGTCTGACGATCATCCTGATGGAGCTGACCAAATAGAACTCGAACCATTGGCTTTTACTTTATACACTGGTAAAACAGAATTATTCATTGAATTCAAACCTCTTGTGGTGGGCAGTGAAAGTCGATTTGCAGCACACTTCACGATACTGGGCGAATATTTCAAACCTATCACTGAAGGCAAGATCACACTATCATTGGTCGGATCGAATGGAACGCAGGCCATCACTGCCGACAAACCCGAAGTCCCGGGTATATTCCGGCTGAGGATGACACCAGAAAAGGAAGGAATTCATAAGCTCGTATTCAATATAGTTACACCAACGTATACAGATACAATCATCCTTGAAAACATCACGGTGTATGCCGATGAAAAAACAGCCATCGATGCGCAGCCGGAGGAGGCGGGAGGTAGCGGAGATATTTCATATCTGAAGGAACAAGCCTGGAAAGTGGACTTTGCTACAGTGCAAGCTGAGGTCAGGCCCTTCAGTGAGATCATTAAAACGAGCGGACAAATTCTGTCTGCGCCTGGTGATGAAGCCGTGTTGATCTCCCAGATCAATGGTATTGTTTCATTTTCAGGAAAAGGTCTGATAGAAGGGAGCCCTGTGAATTCTGGTGCTTCACTGTTAACCGTCAGAAGTAACGAGATGGTCACAACCGAATTACGGGGTGACGTCCAAAAAGCTGAAAATGATCTGGCTGCAGCTAAGGCGAACTATGATCGCGCCAGTGAATTAGTAAAGGATCAGATCATTTCACAAAAAGAATTTCTGGAAGCCAAACTCAGATATGAAAATGCACAAACCGCTGTAAAGACCGCTAAAGTCTCGAGTGGATTTAATGCTAACAGGCAGACGATCACCGCTCCCATAGGGGGATTTCTTAAAAATGTCCTGGTTGATAATGGTCAGTTTGTAACAGCCGGTCAGACATTGGCAACGATTTCAAAAAATAAAAAATTAGTCCTGCGAGCTGAAATATCTCAAAAATATTTCTCTAAACTTTCCTCTATAACAGGTGCCAATTTTAAAACTACAGAGGGAACGAAGATCTATAGTACCAAAGAACTCAATGGCAAACTAATTTCCTTTGGGAGAAGTGCGGATGCCAGTACGCCTTTTGTGCCGATCACCTTTGAAATAGATAACCAGGGTGAATTTATTCCGGGTTCCGTGGTGGAGGTTTTTCTGCAATCAGGTGGTTCTCCTGCGTTACTTATTCCATATTCCTCCCTTGTTGAAGAACAGGGTATTTTCTATGTCTATGTCCAGACAGAAGGCGAAAGCTTTCAAAAGCGGGAAGTAAAGATCGGTGCAACGGATGGGCTTCTTGTTCAGGTTCTCTCGGGCGTGATGCAAGGTGAACGTGTGGTGAGTAAAGGTGCTTACCAGATCAAATTATCAACAGCCTCCGGCACCCTACCGGCACATGGTCACGAACACTAAAATATCTGCAGATGCTCAATCAAATCATAAATTTTTCACTTAACAATCGGCTACTGGTTATCGTAGCTTCTGTATTGTTGATCGTGTTCGGATCTATCGTGGCCACACGGATGGATGTCGATGTATTCCCGGATCTGACGGCGCCGACTGTCGTGGTGCTTACAGAAGCGCATGGCATGGCACCTGAAGAAGTGGAGAAATTGGTGACGTTTCCCCTGGAAACTGCTGTCAATGGTGCTACCAATGTGCGACGTGTCAGATCATCCTCTTCAGCAGGCATCTCTATTGTCTGGGTGGAATTTGAATGGAATACGGATATCTATAAAGCACGTCAGATCGTCAATGAAAAAATCATCACGGTAGCAGAAAGCTTGCCTCAGGGTGTAGGCAATCCGACTATGGCACCGCAGTCCAGTATCATGGGAG
Source organism: Saprospiraceae bacterium (assembly GCA_031426295.1). GTDB lineage: Bacteria > Bacteroidota > Bacteroidia > Chitinophagales > Saprospiraceae > Opimibacter. Next base: position 5,013 of record JANPKZ010000369.1, on the reverse strand, counting down.
AGATCATGCTGATCAGTCTTACAGCAGACTCTACATCACAAATGGAATTACGCACCATTGCTGACTGGTCTGTACGCCCTTTGCTCCTTGCGACGGGCGGTGTCGCCCAGGTTATTATTATAGGTGGAGAATATAAGCAATACCAAATTCTGGCATCACCTCAAAAAATGAATTTTTATCAAGTGACACTTTCTGAATTACTGGAGGCCGCTCAACTTGCTAATGGGAATTCGTCCGGAGGTTTTGTGAATGAATTTGGTAATGAATATATCGTCAGGGGAATGGGTCGCACTAGTGAGATCAGCGATCTGGCTAAATCTGTAATCAAATCCGTGGACGGGCGAACTGTCAAAATTGAAGATGTGGCAGAAATAAAAATTGCTGCCGCACCCAAGATTGGCGATGGCTCTCTGATGGGTGAATCCGCCGTCATCATGACTGTGATGAAACAACCGGCCACCAATACACTTCTGCTGACGCAGAAAATAGATGAGACGATCGCCGGGATTTCTAAAAACATTCCCTCCGATATTAAAATCAATACACAAATATTCCGTCAGGCTGACTTCATCAACGCATCTATCGGAAACATTCAGAAGACGCTTCTGGAAGGAAGCATTTTCGTAGTGATCATCCTGTTTTTATTTCTGATGAACTGGCGGGCAACAGTTATATCTCTATTAGCCATACCGATCTCTTTGATCGTGGCGATCCTGACCCTCAAATGGCTTGGTTTTACCATTAATACAATGAGTCTCGGAGGCATGGCGATTGCGATCGGAGCTCTCGTAGATGATGCCATTATTGATGTTGAAAATGTCTTCAAACGTTTAAAACAAAACGCATTATTACCTGAAGCTGAAAGAAGAAATTCTATCCAGGTGGTTTTTGATGCTTCAGTGGAAATCCGATCCAGTATCATCAATGCAACTTTTATCATCATCGTAGCTTTTGTGCCGTTATTTTTTCTGTCCGGTATGGAAGGAAAACTATTGGCCCCGTTAGGCATAGCGTTTATTGTCTCGTTGTTTGCTTCTCTTATTGTTTCCATCACATTGACACCGGTCCTGGCAAGTTATTTGTTGACAGATCAGAAAATGTTGCAACGACAACATGGCGAGAGCTGGCTGGTCCATCGCCTTCAAATAGGTTACGCATATGCATTGCAGAAGGTGATGAAAATGAAAAGTGCAGTAATTATTTTTTCACTTGTCTTACTGGTGTCAGCTGTCATCGTGCTGACCGGATTAGGTCGCAGTTTCCTGCCGGAATTTAATGAAGGTTCCTTAGTTATTTCTGCTGTTTCCCTGCCGGGAATATCCTTAGAAGAAAGTAACCAGATCGGTACGCGGATCGAAAAAGAATTATTGACCGTTCCGGAAATTAAAATTACGACTCGTCGAACCGGAAGAGCTGAACTGGATGAACATGCGCAAGGTGTGAATGCAGCAGAGATTGATGCGCCTTTTGTATTGGAAGATCGAAGCAGGGAAGAATTTATGACAGATGTACGGGCTAAGCTGGCGAATGTCTCAGGTGTCAATATTACGATTGGTCAGCCAATTGGTCACCGTATCGATCACATGCTTTCCGGCACAAGGGCAAACATTGCTATCAAGATATTCGGAACTGACCTGTCCAAACTTTTTGAGATCTCCAATCAAATCAAAACAGCCATCACAGACATCGATGGTCTGGTGGATTTGAGTGTAGAGCAACAGGTAGATATTCCCCAGATCCAAATCAAAGCGAAACGGGATCTGCTGAATTATTATGGAATTCCGATCGGTGCCTTCAACGAATTTGTAGATGTTGCCTTTGCAGGTGAAAAAGTCTCAGAAGTATATGAAGGGACAAAAAGTTTTGATCTCATCCTGAAATTTGATGATTCGAATCGTGGAAAAATCGAAAACATTCGAAATACCATGATCGATGCAGCTGACGGTAAAAAAATTCCACTGCATTACGTTGCAGACATCGTCAGTACTTCAGGGCCTAATACCATCAATCGTGAAAACGTACAACGGAAAACGGTGGTATCTGTCAATGTTGCCGGAAGAGATCAAAAAAGTGCTGTAGAAGAAATTCAAAAAACGATCAATGAAAAAATGGTCTTACCGGAAGGATACCGTGTTGAGTATGGCGGACAATTTCAGGCAGAAGCAGAAGCGTCAAAGACCCTGATGATCACTTCCATCCTGTCACTGCTGGTGATCTTTTTATTACTCTTCCAGGAATTTAAAGATGTAAAAATGGCGTCCATCATTTTGCTGAATCTACCGCTGGCGTTAATTGGTGGTGTATTTAGTGTATGGATCACTTCGGGCATCCTGAGTATCCCGGCGATCATCGGGTTTATTACATTATTCGGTATCGCAACGCGGAATGGGATCTTGCTCGTCAGCCGGTACAAAGTGTTGCAGGAATCGGGTATGAACTTATACGACACCATTCTCAGCGGATCAACGGATCGCTTAAGTCCGATACTGATGACAGCGCTTACAGCGGGATTAGCACTCATCCCCTTAGCGATCGGTGGCGATCTGCCGGGTAATGAAATCCAAAGCCCTATGGCGAAAGTGATCCTGGGAGGTTTACTGACATCTACCTTGTTAAATATTTTTATAGTACCCGTTGTGTACTATATCACAAATTCTAAAAAAGCAACATAATGCGGCACATAATAATAGTTGGCTTCATCCTATTTCTGTTTCAAATAAATATGAATGGACAGACCAGCCTGGATTCTGCACTAGTTTCCATTGAAAATAATAACCCAACGTTGGCTGCACGACGTCAATATTGGGAAGCTAAAAAATTAGAATTCCAAACAGGAATAGGCTTATCCAATCCGAAAATGGAATTCCAATATTTATTTGGTTCACCCGCAGAGGCAGGTGATCAGATTGAATTTCTGGCTGTACAGGCATTTGATTTTCCGTCGGTCTATAAACAAAGAAGGGAATTGGCAAAAGTGCAAGCCGGCCAGTCAGTCTATAATATTGCAATAGACCGCCAGCACATTTTACTGGATGCTAAGTTGACGGGGATAGAATTGGTGTATCGTAAGAAACTACAGGCTTTTACAACTGCAAGGCAACAAGCTTTACAAAAACTAGTTGCTGATTTCCAAAAAAAATTAGATGAAGGAAATGGAAATATCCTTGATCTGAATAAAGCCAAACTTCAATTACTCCAGGTGACTCAACTCCTTCGCACCGTTGAAGCAGAAGCTGTGGAATTAAGCTCGCACCTGGTTCAGTTGAATGGTGGTATTGCTGTTGAAGTCGATACGGCGTACCCTGATTTGACTGACGTATTGCTGGTTGAGCAAATAATAGCTGAAGATGAATTGATCGATCCGTTCCGGCAGGTATTGATTCAGGAACAACGTATTGCTGAAAGAGAGCTGGCCCTTGCGAAGACATGGAAACTACCAAAGTTTGAGGCTGGCTATCGTCACCAGGGTATTTTGGGGCAACGGTTCAATGGAATTCATGCCGGAATTACCCTGCCCTTGTGGGAGCAAAAAAACCGGGTGGCGCAACGCGAATCGGAAATAGTCTATAAGGGCCTGGAATTAAGAGATCATATCAATACTTATGCCTTCACGAGAAAAAAACAATTTGAATTGCAGGCTTCGTATAAAACGTTATTGGATGAATACAATTCATCCTTTTCATCAATCAGTTCTATCAGATTGCTGGATAAAGCACTGGCGCTGGGAGAAATTACAATAATCGACTATTTTCTGGAAACAAGCTTTTACTACAATGCCATGACGCAGTTTCTTGAAACTGAGAAAAAATATCATGAAGCATTGGCAAAATTATATGCTTACAAATTATAATGATAAATCCTATTTCCCTCTAAGAAAGCTATCCTTATTGGGTCCCTGAAAATGAGATCGTAATAGAATTTTACCCAACTTAAACTCACTCAGAAAAATACCTAATTGAAAATAGAGTTTTCAAGATGTGAAATAAAGAGTGTCAGGTAAAGTAATAAAAACAGGAATGCCGAAAACTGATTGAGAGTAGGCAAATAAAAATAAACATCAAATGAAAAAATTGTCAGTAAGATTACTAATCCTATCCATAGGATTGACTACAACCATCTCCTGCAATCAACTTAAGGATGATAATAGGGTTGTGATGAAAAGTATGAGTGACTCATTGCTTGTCATACATATCCCTGCTGCTGCTTGCGGAAAGTGTCAAAAGGTAATTGAGGATGGGTTGGTAAACGAGAACGGAGTGAAACAATCACTACTTAACTTAAAGACAAAAGAAGTATCCATTGTGTATGATGCACAAATAATATCTCCAGACGTACTTAAAGCAACCGTTACAGAACTTAGCTATAAAATGCCTTGTAAATAAATACAACAGGCGTGCTGAAAATTGATTAACGTAAGCGAAAAGTGCTATCATGAAACCTTAGCCCATCTTTTTCAAATACCAATTATAGGCACATGCTGTTTCAGATCTCTGGCTGGTCCGTTATGATCTGGTCATTTAGTCCTTCACTATCTGACAGTATTATTGAAGCCGGGAGATCCAATTTCCCTCCTTCATCCGGTGTGAGTGGATCCGTCTGAGAGGACAGAACAGGAATGTCATAAATGATTTTTACGGAATCCTCTTCATCCGATATGGGAAATTCTGCCAGGCTGGACGTGAGCAGTTTATAGGTCCAACCCGGTTTTGAACTCATTCGCTCAATGATCAAAGAATCCAGCCGGATCCGTGCTTCTTCTTCCGATTCCAGGTCTATCACATAGCCAAATGAATCGGCTTCGGTAGAATTTTCATCTGTACTGTTCCACTTGATAAAATCTGCACTTAGTGTAAACTTCTTCATGGTTTTTTGGGTAAAATGTGAAGCAAGAACACAAGGGGTCAGATGTGAAACCAGAATATTTATGGATTGTTTGGGCGAACATGTTAAATAACATATTAAGATATTTCACAATATTTTATGCATTATATATCAGATAATTAAGCCTATTTG
>JANPKZ010000368.1:0-15515 GCA_031426295.1 Saprospiraceae bacterium | reverse complement strand
TAGTCTCAGGACGCCGACGGAATCTTAGATTTTCCTCAAAATGAAATATTCCCTGTGGCTACCTGATTTTGGACTGAAAATCATACCTTTGCGTGCTCTAAAATAAAAAGCGGTTAAAAATCCACAGAAATGGAAGTAATGAGATTGCAGGCGAAACCAAGGACAGGTCTTGGTAAGAAGGATACCAAGGCGGTTCGTAAAGAAGAGCTGGTGCCTTGTGTATTGTACGGAAGTGATGAAATCAAGCATTTTACGCTTGTGCCTCTGGATCTCCGCGATCTGGTCTATTCTCCTAAATTTAAGAAGGTAGAGATCGAAGTGGAAGGTGAGGTCATCGAATGTATCATGAAAGATGTGCAGTATCACCCAGTGACAGAGCGCATTCTTCATATGGACTTTCTCCGCCTGGTGGAAGGTTATCCGATTAAGATTGAAATTCCAATCAGTTTTGAAGGGGTTGCGACGGGTCTGAAATCCGGTGGTAAACTCATCAAAAAGATGCGTAAGGTGAAAGTTCTTACCACGCCTGAGCACCTGATCGACCGTATCGTACTGGACACTACCAGCATGGGTCTTGGACAATCTCAACGTATTAAGGATCTGGCAGTTAACGAAGGTGTTGAGGTTCTTAACAATGAAAATATACCAGTGGCTACCATTGATATTCCAAGAGCGTTACGTACGACCATGGATGATGCTGCTGCTGCTGCCACTGCTGCTGAAAAAGCTAAAGGCGCTCCTGCGAAAGCTGCACCTAAAGCAGCTCCTGCAAAGGCTGCTCCTGCTAAGGACGCTGGCAAGAAAAAATAGGACAAATTCACATTGTATTATAAAAGTTAAAAAGCATCCTTCGGGATGCTTTTTTAATTTTAGCCTATGACTTCCGACACTCTCCGTATTGGCCTTCTGCAAACTGATCTGGCGTGGGAACAGCCTGAAGAAAATATGCGGCGTATGGAAGCCAAGATGGATTCGGGTGGTCCTACTGATCTTATTCTTCTTCCGGAAATGTGGTCAACCGGATTCACGATGCAACCTGAAGTGGCGGCAGAAAAATCTCCCGGCCCGTCCCTTACCTGGATGATCTTACAGGCTGTCAAACGGGCTACTGCTATTGGAGGAAGCCTGGCTGTGGAGGTTGATGGAAAATACTACAACCGTTTCTACTGCGTTCATGCTGACGGAACGTTTGCCCAATATGATAAACGCCACCTCTTTTCATACGGTAAGGAGGATCAACATTATATCCCCGGGGATGAACGCATCCTGATCGAGATCAACGGGTGGAAGATCATGCCGGTCGTGTGTTACGACCTGCGATTCCCGGTGTGGTGCCGGAATACACTCGAATATGACCTGATGATGATCGTAGCCAACTGGCCTACTGCCCGAATCCATCACTGGGACGCCTTGTTAAAGGCACGAGCTATAGAAAACCAATCTTATATTGCAGCCGTCAACCGGATAGGGAAAGACGGCAATGGCCTCGAATACCCCGGTCATAGCAGCGTGTATGACATGAATGGGATCCAATTGCTGGATCTGAAGGGACGTGACAAACTGGAGGTCATCACTATCGAAAAGACAACCCTGGCAAAATTCCGTGACCAATTCAGGTTTTTGCAGGATCGGGATTCTTTCTTACTTTAATGGAATCATTTTTGTATTACATAAATTTATAATATGATCAGCAAAAAGGATATAGGCATAGCGGGGGTACTGATCACGATGATCATGACATTTTCCAGCTGTTCGAGCATTCGTCTCGCTGTATACGATTACCAAAAGCGGCATACCTCTACGTACGAAAACTCTTCCATTGCGGCCACTTCAGCTCCTGAAACAAAAAAGGTCAGCAATCTGAAGGAAGGGATGACAGAAAAAGCTTCCAAATACCTGGGAACCAGATATAAATATGGAAGTTGCGATCCAAAAAATGGATTTGATTGTTCCGGCCTTGTCTACCATGTGGCCAAATCACAGGATATTCTCCTGCCAAGATCTTCATCTTCCATGGCCTCTCTCGGCAATCATATTCCGTGGAAAAAAGCAGAAGCCGGTGATCTCATCTTTTTTGGTGACAACAACCGGATTCACCATGTGGGTATTGTTGAAAAAAATAAAGGTGATCAGATATGGATCATCCATAGTTCAAGTTCCAGTGGCGTAGTGCGCGAAGACATCCTTGTCAGCGACTACTGGAAGAAGCGTGTGATGTACGCGATGGATATTAGCGGTCTGAGTAAGGCGTAGAGCTGAGAGCTAAGAGCTAAGAGCTAAGAGCTGAGGGCCAAGGGCTGAGGACTGAGGGCAGTTTACTGCACAGCAACTTTACCTCTTGCCACTTTTACTAATTTTCACTGACTATTGATTACTAAAACAGGGTGCTCTATACACTTTGCTCTTCGCCCTTTGCACTTAGCCCTTTGCCCTTCGCCCTTTGCTACTTAATTTCAAACCAGACTTTTTCATCGGGATTGCCGGCGTGGTAGTCGACAAGAATTTCTGTTCCGGCAGGAATATCCTGTAATGCCTTGAATAAGATGAGCTGGTTTTTATAATCGGGTTCGAATATTGAATTGGGTGTACCGGAGTGATTGTACAGCGACCCATATCCGAGTGCGATGGCGATGCTGTCGCGTCTCCATTCAAAATAATATTCATACAACACATATCCTCTCACGATCTCACGTGCCTGTTCGCCAGGGATGACGATAATGGGACATATCTCAATTACACTTTCTGCTGCAATATCTTCTGTGCAATACATTCCGTATCGGTGTTTGCCACTGGGGGCGTAGTAGAGACCTGGATGATGTTGCAAGGTGATTTTTGATTTTGAATTGTAGTTCCGATAGCTCTCGGAAGTGGATTTTGGATTTTAGATTTTAGATTTTGGATTTATTCCTCTCACTTCTCTCACGCTCCCACTGCTCTCACTTCTCTCACGCTCTCACGCTCTCAATTCTTCCGCAGGGTGTAAATCGCTGCAATAATAAACAGGAATCCACCAAACTGGTACCATGAGATCACTTCGCCGTCGACGGCACCCCAGACGAGTGCCATGCAGGGTATGGCGTATGCGATCGCGGAACTGAATATGACAGAGGTTTTTTGAATGAGCCAGTAGAAGAAAATATTTGCAAAAACTGTGCAGACTAATGCAAGCAGGATTAACGAAGGCATCGACACACTCCATGCTTCTGGAGTTACCATCGTGGTGAACGCGCCTGTTGCTGCGAGGATAATGATGGATACAATGCCCAGCAGAAAAAATCCGACTGCAGTAAGCGCAATGGGGTGGATGTCCTGGCAATATCGTTTGACCAGGTTGGCACTGAGACCATAACACACTGTTCCGATCACTACAAAAAACAAGTATGAGCTTACGCGCCAATCGCGTTCACCGATCATCAGGATTGCGATTCCGGTGCACCCAAGTAGTAGGCCGAGGATGTAATGCTTTTTAAAAGGTGCTTTGAAAAATAAAATGCCGATCAGCATCGCGAAGATGGGTGTCAGGCTATTGAGCACACCGGTAACTGCACTGCCCAGTCTTGTCTCTGCCAATGCAAATAAAAATGCCGGGACACCATTTCCTGTGAACACCACTAACGTCACTAAGAAAACCTTTCCTTTTGGAAATGGGATCTTTGAGATCAGGAAAATGGGAATGAATGCGACAGCACTGATCGCGATGCGGAATGCAGCTACCTGGATCGGCGTAAAAAGAATGAGCCCTTTTTTGATCAGGATAAATGAACCACCCCAAATAAAAGCAAGGATGATAAATGTGGCCCAATATTTCCACTCACGGGTAGCTGATGGAATTGCGACTGTACTCATGCTGTAGCACGATTTAATATGTCAAGCCACACGCGACGAAAATTTATGTAACAGATCTTTTCAATATCTTCTTCCGTATAGTCTCGTTCCAATAATTCTGCGATGAGATTGGGAAACATGCTCACATCTTTTAACCCGACCGGAAGACTATCTCCGAGACCGTCAAAATCTGAACCTATTCCGATGTGATCTATACCGGCGATATTTCTAGCATGGTCAAAGTGATCAGCGACCTTCTGTATATCGGAATAATAATCCGGATGTTTTGTGTTGAATTGATCCATCAGGTGTTTGGCTTCAGGATCAGTTGATTTCATACCTGCGGCATGTAACAAGCTTTGCAATTCTTTGCGTCTTTTAGCGCGTTTAGCTGCGATGTCGGCATCCAAAAAGTCCGAACCAAAATTAATTTGAATAATTCCGTTTTTTTCTGCGAGGAGTTTGATCATGTCATCACTCATGTTGCGTTCCCAACCGGGTGTGAATGTACGACATGATGAGTGCGATGCTATGACGGGTGTGCGAGATAATTCCATCACCTGGTAAAATGCCTTATCGGAAATGTGTGAGACATCGATCATCATACCTGTGTCATTCATCTTTCGGATGAGTTGTTTTCCAAAAGGGCTTACGCCTTTCCATGTAGCAGATGGATCATAAGAGCTATCGCAAATGTGATTGTCTTTTGCGTGTGTGAGGGTGATGTATCTGATTCCACGATTAAAAAAATAATCAAGGTCTTCAAAAGTTGTGATGGGTGCTCCATTTTCGAGACCTAATGGAAGTGATAGAAGGTTGTTTTTAAAATTGGCTTCAATCATATCCGGCGTGAGGGCCTTTGCAAATTTATCCGGGTGTGCTTCGGTAATAGAATTAACCAGATCGATGAGTGTGTCTGCTTCTGTTTTGGCGGCTGCCAAGTCGTTTTGAAAAGTTGCCGGAATATAAATAGCCATGAATGCTGCGGACAATCCGCCGGTTTTAGCGCGCATGTAATCGAAATCACCTTCAGTGCTTTGGACTGGGAGTTGAAGAAATTCTTTAGTGGGTGTGAAATGTAAGAGGCTTAGTCGCCATGGAAGATCGATATGGCCGTCGAGTATGATGAAGCGGTGGGCGAGTTCTGTAGCCCGGTGCAATGTTTCTGGATTCATTGGGGTGAACAATGGATGAGAAACAAAGTGTTGTGTATCATTGGATGTATGGGGAGGGTCATGGTTTGAAATCTGGTGTAATGATACAGCAAGGGATGGGAAATGGCAAATGGATGAAGGGATGCAGGGAAGAAGGGAATAAGGGATGAAGGGCATAAAGGGCATAAAGGGGATTACACTTGATTTGATTCATCCTATATGACGTATATACTTTGGTATTCTATCAAATGTGTTAGATCCAAAAAGTAGGATTTACAAAGTATATGCCGTATATCCTTTGGCAACATTTACAGGGCTTGCAGCCCGAATTTCGAAATAATCCATAGTATATGCCGTATATATATTTAATTGGAAATTAGTATATTAGTGGTGCTGCAGGATAATTTTTAGTTGAAAACAAAACTTCCTACACATGGCTTTCACCCGAGCTCATCTCTATACGAGAGATGATCAGCACACCGCGTATTATTGCAAAGCATTTTGTCACCCGGCCCGATTAACCATACTCCGGAAATTAAAACGTGATGGACCCTGTACAGTAGAAGTCCTGACCAGACTCAATCCCCTGTCACAACCGACTGTATCACAACACCTGGAGATCCTGCGGAAGATGAACCTCGTCATATATCACGAGTTGACTCCGTATGTATTTTACAGTCTCAACAAAGCAGAATTTAGCCGGGCTCAAAAGAGTATCCTGAAATATTTTGAACTTTTGTAGCCGGTAATTTTTTTCGCAGACCAAACTTGATGACAAAACAAGAACAGGTTGTCATCCACCAATGGTAAATCATAAAGTATATGCCGTATATACTTTGCCAGCATTTACAGGGTCTATAGCCCAAATATTGAAATATATTTTAGTATATACCGTATATACATTTTTAATTTCAGTACACCTGTTACATTGGTAACTACGCATATACACTATTAATTATCTTCCAAATCTAACACTGGTATTACACTTGACACTTCCTCCACCAAACCTCCATTCTATTTCGCATTCCACATCGCCTCCAGCCTCTTGATCGACGCCTTCATATCAATCCCCTTACCCAACACTCCCGCAAACAAATCCCCACGCTCTTTCAACATCGGTATCACATTCTTCAACGTAAAATCTGAAAGCTTCAATCCCTTCTTCACTTCTTCCCATACCAATGGCATCGAAACTGTAGCCCCCGGTTTTGGACGCACAGAATACGGCGCAGCCAACGTTGCCTGCGGACGATTCTGCAGAAAATCAAGATAGATCTTTCCTTTCCGACGCGATGTAAGTCTTTCAATACTGGTCACATCCGGCATCTCATGCTGCATCATCGTCACAATTAATCGCGCAAATTCTTTGGATTGCTCGTAATCATATTTTGCATTCAGCGGAATGTAAATATGCAAACCTGTCGACCCGGATGTCTTGCAATAACAATCAATTTCTGCAGCAACTAGAATATCATATGCGACACGAGCTGCTTTGATAACTGTGTCAAAGTTATTCTTATCCGGATCCAGATCCAGGATACACCATGTCGGATGATCCGGTTTCTGGATCGTGCTGCTCCATGGATTCATTTCGATACAACCCATATTGGCCATATAGAGCAGGCTGGCTTCATCCATGGCAACAAGAAAACTTTTATCTACATCTTCATCTGCACTCCGGTATGGAAACGTCTTGGCCCATTCCGGTGCCTTGCCTTTCACATCTTTTTGATAAAAACTTTTACCTGCATACCCATCCGGATGACGATTGAGCGACATGGGCCTGTTCTTAATGTACGGCAGGATATATGGCGCTGCCTGGTAATAAAAGTTGAGCAGGTCACGCTTGGTAATCTTTTCTTTCGGCCAATACAATTTGTCCAGATTGGTGAATTTCATTTCATGGCCATTCACTTTTTTAACCTGCGTTTCTTCAGATGGATTCAACAGGGTTTTCCGGGATGAATCAGCTGCTGGCATAACTTTTTCTTTTAAGAGTTGAGGCTTAGCGATTTTTTTCGGGGACACTTTTACTTCCTCATGTACATCCTTTGCATTTTTATCCTCACGCATCCCTTCGAAAGACGGATGCCGCATCACACCATCAGATGTCATTTCGGTATAACTGACTTCACAGACTAACTGCGGTTTTAGCCATGTAACAGTTGCATGTGGCGGGTCATGACGAAAACGCGAAGGCTTATTTACATCAATTATCTCATCAAACGGATTCGTTTTGCGAACCAGCTTTTGAAATTTTGCCATCATTTCTTTTTGAAGCTGTTGCGAAAATCCCGTACCGATCTTACCTGTATAGTGCAGCTTATCACCTTCGAACACACCGACCAGGAGAGAGCTGAATGTTTTACTTGTGCCTTCGTTCTGTGTGAATCCTCCAATAACAACTTCATGACGTAAATTGGATTTCATTTTGACCCATTCCTTTGTGCGGACATTTGGGTAATACAGGCTATCGGCCTTCTTTGCCATAATGCCTTCCAGACCCATCCTGGCTACAGCTTTCAAAAGTTCTGTTGCAGTGGTGTCAAAGGAATCACTCATGCGAATCAGGGGATGACCTTCCGGCATGATTTGTTTTAGAAATGAACGACGATCCACCAATGGAACCTGTGTCAGGTCATAACCTTCATACCACATGATATCGAAGAGGTAAAAGATGATTTTTCCATCTGATTCACTGCGCCAGTTTTGCAGCGCGCCGAAATTTGGTTTTCCATCATCATCAAGCACTACAATTTCTCCGTCAACAATAGCATTCACATTCCATTTCTGAACAGCATCGAAGACGGGATAAAATTTTTCGTTGAATGATTTCTGGTTACGCGAGATCAACTCTGTCGATTTGCCATGCATCATGGCAACTGCCCGGTAACCATCCCATTTAATTTCATACAGCCAGCCTTCCCTGTCAAAGGGATCGGTGAGTGTAGCCAGCATGGGAGAAAATATTTTTGGAAAAGGTGCTTTCCGCGCACCGTCAGGAAAGATTAAACGATCCGGACTTTTTTTTTACTTGTAGCTGTTACAGTTTTTTTAGAAACCGATTTTTTTGCTGCAGTCTTTTTGGTGGTTGCTGCAACGGGTGTTGCTTTTTTCGTTACGCTTTTTTTAACTGTGGCTTTCTTCAAACTCGCATTTGCAGGAACAGCTTTTTTCGCTGCTGATGTTTTTGAAGCAGGTTTATTAGCAGACGTCTTTGTGGATGTTGATTTTTTCGCTATTGATTTTTTGCTCGCAGATGAAGACGTTCCATTTTTGGGTGCCATGGCTTTTTCTATTTGTTCGAGAGTCTTGCCGGATGCAACACTTTTATTTTTTTCAGTGATATCGTTTTCAGATGCGTATTTATCTCTATGCTTGATGAGCAACCAGGAATTTTCGGACTGGCGTGTACGCACTAATGCCCATTCCCCTTTCATTTTTTTCCCATGCATCACAATTTTGATCGAACCTTCCTTCAATTGTTTCAGAAGGTGTTTGTCCTGAGCTTTTTTTCCCACTATTTTTTCAAGCGGTTCATAGGTTCCATGGTCCCACACAATCACCGTACCTGCTCCATAATTTCCTTCCGGAATGGTGCCTTCAAAATCACGGTAATTGTATGGATGATCCTCAACGAACATGGCAAGGCGTTTCGTGGCAGGATCTGTTGAAGGACCTTTTGGAACTGCCCAGCTTTTTAGAACACCTTCCATCTCAAGACGGAAATCATAATGCAGTCGTGATGCAGCATGCTTTTGAATCACAAAGATGAGCTTGTCACCTTTGGGCTTTCCTCCTTCGGGCTCAGACGTGCTATTGAAATTCCGCTTTTCATTATAACGGATCAGGCTCATGATGCTTTCTTTTTAGCTGCAGCAGGTTTACCCAGGCTTGCTTTCAGCTGATCGAAGAGATCATCTTTCTGTGTGTACACTACCTCCATTTTCTTCGTAGTGATCTTCTTGCCAGTAGCTTTGCTCTTGATGATCTTCATCAATTCTTTTTTGTACTCATCCTCATACTGTGCCATATCAAACTTTGCCGAATACTGTTTGATGAGTTCTAATGCCATGGTCAGTTCTTTAGGAGAAATGCGTACATCAGACGGCACTTTTAATTCTTCGGGAGACCGCAATTCTTCCTCGAACCTCAGTTGCTGGAGCAGCAGGTAATTATCTTTTGGACGAATCACAGAAAGATGTTCCTGTGATCGCATAACGAAACGGCTCAAGCCAACTTTTTTCGTTTTTTCCAAAGCTTTCAGCAAAAGCTGATATGCCTTCTCTCCGCCTTTCGCCGGTTCTATAAAATATGGATTCTCATAATAGATGTCATCAATCTCCTGGCTTTCGACGAAAGCTTCTATCTCGATGATCTTGGATTTTTTGGGACTGGCAGCTTCAAAATCGGAAGGCTCCAGGATGACATAATCGTCTTTGTATAAAAAACCCTTTTTGATCTGTTCCCATGGCACTTCTTTTCCGGACTTTTCACTGACACGTTTGTAATTGATGCGGCTATGGGTTTTGCCATCGAGCATGTCCAGTTCCAGCCTGCTATCCTGGATAGCTGAGAAAAGTTTTACGGGGATGTTCACCAGGCCAAAGCCGATCGAACCTGTCCAGATAGATCTCATAATGCTTTGATTTTAAAACAATAAGACTAGAAACCAGTTAACGTTACTCAACAGGTCTGGCCATGTTTTTGTTTTTACCAGGCCGTAGAAAGTGCCACTCGCTGGCTATTTCTGATACCTTATCAGCGTAAAGAATCTTGTAATGATTTCACACCCGTATAAATGCATCTTCATCCACATTCCCAAATGTGGTGGCACCAGCATAGAAGATGTCATCTGGCCGGAGCCAAGATCAACGGAAGACTTGTGGATGGGATTTAAAAGCAAGTATCATAACAAGTATCAGACAGGGGGACTGCAGCATCTTCATGCCATCCAGGTATTGCAGGAAGTGGGTGAAGAAATATTTCATGCCTATTTCAAATTTACCATCACACGAAATCCATGGGATAAAGCGATATCTCAATATTTCTATATGCAAAAGCGTCCAGACCTGCGGGAATTTGCAGGGATGAAAGAAGATGACACGTTTGCGCGATATCTTGATCTGATTAAAAGGAAGAATCACGTTCAGTGGGAACCTCAAACCAATTTTCTTTTTGATAAAAACGGACATGAGATGATCGATTTTTATGGCCGACTGGAAAATATGGCACACGATAGCCAAATCATATTTAAGCAAATCGGACTAAGCGCAAAAATTGACCATGTGAATGCTACCCGGCACAACCACTATTCAACATATTATGATAAAGAGCTTGAAGAACGTGTTGCTGAAATGTACAGTGCGGATATAGATTTCCTCAATTATTCATTTGAACGCCCATCAGAACCAGCAGTTGATAGTAGAAAGAGTGACTGATGAGCATCAGGTTTTTTCCAGATTGAATACGACAGCATTTTCTGTTTCTGCCACCAGTGAATAATGCTGTTTAAGATATTGATGCAAGGATTTATAATGATCCAGCCACCAGAATGACGGCCAGGCAAACACAATATACTTTGCACCTGAATGTCGCATCCGTTCCAGTTCAGAAATGCCAACACCGTCATCCGCAGGTGAACCCCAATATTGACCTGCATTTTCAATAAACGGCAGGATTTGATAACCAGGGAGCATACGTTCTGATATCTGTAACAGACCGTCATCTACAAGAAGAATAGTTTCTCCTAAGGTTACGGTATCGCGAATTTCCTGTGCAACCAGTTGTGTCCTGTACATCCATGAATGCTGAAACTCCTCGCGGTAATTACGAGGTACCTCCAGTGGCCATAAGCTCACATCCGGTACCAACATGAGTTCATAAATTTCAACTGCATAATCATTCAGGTCCCATGAGTGCCCAATCTCTAATGTCTTCACGTTGACCTGGCTGATGGTGCAACCACCGGGAGATATGGCAGTTCCTATTGTTGGCTTGCCTGTACTTTTTGATTTTTTTCTTGATGCACTTGTCCCTACATACAGGTGATCATCATGATGACAAAGCCCTCTGGCATATCCGGGTAACACTAAGGATCTTTCCTCACCGATGAATCTGATTTTTTTAGTCCGGCTTTCACAAAATGCAATGTGGTTACCGATAACATCTATGGAATGGGGTTGCTCAAGACCGGATATGATTTCTTTACCACGAGTGACATTATATATAAATCCGTTGTGAGCAGAATTCCAGTCATCGGGTATTTCCTTTAATCCAAATCCTGACACAAGAATATCGCCCTTATGGGCATTAATAGAATTTATGTGAAAAGTATCCTCTTTGTAGTCTTCCAAAGAAGGGCTCCAAAATATTTCTTCAGATATAACATTTGAATCTTCAAAATGCAACCTGATAATATCATCCGTACCACTGGAAACTATGTATAGCGTTTTTTCATCCTTGAGCAGAAGAAACGAATGAATGTCCTTCACTAAAGTGAGGCGATAGGAGGAAACCAGCTTCAGATCCAAGCGATTAAAAATTAATAATGCCGGAGGACTATTATATCCCTCTACTCCCCCATCAACATGTTGAAGACCTGCAAAGAGATATTTGGATGACAAAGCAAGACCCAGCATGCCGGTCTGGTTAATTTCCGGAGGCAATGCAATGACATTAAATTCTTTTGTTTCAATATTGATCACACCGAGATTAGGATAACCTGGCGTATCGATCGTATTGCAAAATGAGATCAGTATATTCATACATCCTGCAGGTTGAAACCAATAAGACGTTCGTTGTCGATTACCAGAGTGGTGTAGGATCTCAAATAACCCGTCATGCCCGGATAAAAATCGAGATACCAGAATGTAGTCCAGGAAAAGAAGACATGTGTCACACCGTTGAAACGTTCCTGTTTTATTTCAGCAATAGCATGTTCATCATTTTTCGGTGGACCCCAGTATTGACCATTCTGATCAATAAATTGCAGCCGCCGTCTGCCATGAAAATTTTCAGGCAAACCCCATTCATTTGCATCCGCCAAAATAAAACTTCCACCATCAGGAACAATTGTCAGAATTTCCTGAATGGAATGATGGATGCGATGAAACCACGAATCGCGCAGCCATACTGACGCATCAGCTTTCTTTCCCTGCTTCAGTAAATGTTGATGTAGTAATGAACATGAGGTTTCAAATCTTTGGAGAAATTCACTCATGTATTTCTCCATTGGATTCAGGCTATAATTATTTCCATGGATCCTGTAAGAACCCAGGTCATTATCAATTGCTTTAATAGAACCATAGACCGGAGCTAATACCTGCAAGTACTGATCCGTGCATGTGACATAATCTTTTTCAGGAATCGGAAATACTTTTTCCAAAAATTTTCCTGACCACGCATTTCCACTGGTCGGAGGGCTATTGGGTGGACCTCCGCTTGCTGAAGGTCCATGGAGTATTACTTCTTCCAACAAATTTCCTTCAGAAAGCTGAGACGAAGGTGTTGTTCTTCCTGTCGGCTTTCCGTTACTATCAATTTCAGTTAATATCCAATGTACTTTTGAAACATCAGGATCATCAAAAAGAGGAACTATTTTTTCAATTGCTGATGAATGAAGTATATCATCTGAGTCAAGAAAAATAATCACATCGCCCTGGCATTTTTCAAAACCTGCATTAAACGCAGAGGCCTGACCGCCATTTTCTTTAAAGATCAATTGTACTCTTTCAGAATACTCCTTTAAAATATCACGGGAATTGTCAGTAGAACCATCATCTACAATTATGACTTCCACATGCGGATATGTTTGCTGCAGGGCACTATGAATTGCTTCCCGCACATACGCTGCGTAGTTGTAGCTTGAAATGATAATGCTGACTTTTACTGGTGATGTCATTTTTGGAGAAGTTTACTTTTCACATCTATTAATTCATAGATCATCAGCAAATCATTTTTTTGGAGACAGGTATAATGTGTATCAAGATGTTGGCGGAAACCGGTGAAATAGTCCATGTACCAAAATGAACTCCATGATAAAACAAAATAACATATACCCTGCCGGCGATAATGCTCCAGTGCTTCAATCGCTTCGGTATCTTGTTTTGGTATGCCCCAATATTGACTATCCTGCTCGATCAAATGATACCGATGCCGGTCAAGTATGGTATGACCTGCAATCCACGCGTCATCATCAGTAAGAATAAAAGGTACACGTTTCGGAATCCAGGCATCAATTTCTTTCAGGCTTCGATCCACTTTGTGATACCAATGATCTCGTGGCCAAGATAATGGGTCAACTATAATTCCATCCTTTGATAAAAAGGAACTCAGGATCTCACAACCAGCTTCAAACCTTGCAAAAAAGACAGACATGTAATCGCGGCGCAACGTATTATTGATGCCATGAACACGATAATAACCTAATGGCTCCGCATAACTTTTCAACTTGCCAAATAAAGGTGCCAGGATAAACAGGTAATGATCAATACCTCCTTTAAAGTTTGCCGCAGGTATAGGCATCACTTGTTCCAGAAATTTTCCGGACCATGCATTACCGCTTGTAGGAGGACTCTCAGGAGGTCCGCCGCAATACGCTGGCCCAAGTTTGATCAGCTGATCACGAAGATCTCCTTCCACTAATTTTCCATCCGGAAGCAGCTTTCCTGTTTTATTTCCAGTTGCATCGATCTTCCACAAAGGCCAATGTACTTTTGCAACTCCATCCGTAAAATATGGTACAATATTTTCCAACGTATCCGGCTGTAGCATATCATCAGAATCCAGAAATATCACAATACTCCCTGTGCATTCTTTATATCCACTGTTAGCAGCTGAAGCCTGGCCTCCATTTTCTTTAAAGATCGACTTGACGCGGTCACGATATGAAGCAATGATCTGCCGCGAATCATCCGTGGATCCATCATCCACAACGATCACTTCTGTATCCGGATACGTTTGTTCTAAAGCACTATCAATCGCCTCCGCAACGTATGACGCGTAGTTATAGTTAACTATGATGATACTGACTTTGGGTTTCGAATCCATGGAAAGATTATAGACCTGCGTCATTTAAAAATTTTGATAAAACTTTTCCTGTGTCCAGGTATTCCGCTGCGATTTCGAATGCTTTGTCGGAATGAAATACATAATTACCCTCAACTGTTTCGATAGCTTCAATTGCTTCTTCGATATTCCTGACAGCGAATACGCCTTCACCTACCGGCAGATGATCACTAAAACCTGTTTCCTGCAGTATAACAGGTCGTCCGGACGCCATAAATGCTGCACTTTTATCACTAAACCAACCAGAGGATGTTGCCTGGTACATATTTTTTACGACGCTAAATTCACCCCGGCATGAAGAGAGATATTGCCGGAACGTGTCAATGGTAAATGTTACTTCCTGTGAAGAAATAATCCGCCACTGATGTAAAAGAAGTTCTTCCTTTTTAGGTGACAACAATCCGGAAACTGCCATTTCCATAGGGACATCTACGTCCTCAGGGAGCGATAAAAATTTATCAAACTCCATACTCTTATGCCCGTAAGAAACTCCTTTGTAGTTAACTGTTTCATTGTATGACACCCAGTTCATGATCGTGCTGTACGGAGCACCATCCGGCGGAGGTATGCGATCAAATAAGGGAAGATGCACCGGGTTAAAAATATATTTCCATGTGATACCACACAGCGGAATGATATTTCCTTCACGCCCTATATTCATACCATTCGTGAAGTAAAGATCATACGCCGGCAATACGTTTTGCTGGTTTAATTTTTTATAAAAATTAACCTGTGTAAAAGCTGGATCAACATCAATATAGACTCGACGCGATGCCCATGAAGATTCTTCTTCCCACACACCATGTGCACCATTTTCAATATAGAGGTCAGCGGACCGAAATACATCCTCTATTTTTTGTTTCGAAAGACCGTGATAAATTTCTCCGTATTCCACAAAGCACCATTTATCTTCCAGGCCATACTTTTTTAAAAGATCGGCAACTACTGTGACACCATAGGAGCAATCATTGCTCATATGCTTTTTTACAGGATCATAGCATGAATCTTCGTGAACATATTTTTCAACTACATAAATATCATGACCTAGTGCCTTAAACCCAGCCAGGTACTGCAGTGCCCAGGAGAGATTGCCTCCGAGCGGGTAACGTACCATGTAAGATCCCAGGATGATGGTCATTTTCGGTGTTCAGTACTTGTGGTGAGCTTGTCGAATCCATTCTGTAAAAAAAGTATTCGGTGAAAAAGGTGTTCAGTAAAAGAGGTATTCAGTAAATTAATCATTCAGTAAAAGTGGTATTCGGTGAAAGTGGTTTTCCATGCTATATAGAGGTCAAATATGATTCAACATATCACCTAATACCTTGCTGCTGTCAAAATATTCGAGCGCAATACTAGTGGCGGCTTTTGAATGATTCATATAGTTGCCTGCAATTTCTTTCACTGCTTCCACTGCATCTGCGAAATCATGGATCGCGATGGCACCGATTCCTGAAGGTATATAGGAGG
>JANPKZ010000367.1:0-5788 GCA_031426295.1 Saprospiraceae bacterium | reverse complement strand
CGCAGACAGTGCATGGGCTGTTAACTGGGGTTCTACAGATTTCCCGATTGGTGTAGGCACACAGGACGGACCAAATATTCCTGCGGCTCCTGGTACGTATGGTATCACTTTCAATTCGAATACAGGTGAATTTGTCTTTGGTGATCCATTGACTTCTACACAGGATATCCTGGATCCTTCAAGCATTAAAGCATATCCAAATCCTGCTGACAATGTGTTAAACCTGGATCTAAGTGCTGCAAGCATTACAGGTAATGTTGCATTGAATGTATACGACATGCATGGCAAACTTGTCATGACTGACAAACAGATTGTAACAGAAAATATGAAACTCAATGTAGCTACGCTCCAAAATGGATATTACACATTGATGATTTCTAATGATCAGTATGTTATAGGAAAGAAATTTGTGATCCTTCGATAATCACGAGATTCTAACGTTTGCAAAAAAAGGTGGTTTCCTGTTAAAGGGACCACCTTTTTTGATTTTTATGATCTCTTTTGTGTTATAGGTGGATGTCCTACCTTTAATGGACAGTAATAAAAACAATCTGAGCTATGATGTTTAAGAAAAGGACACGGGTCGTCTTCAGGGTAATTCTATTATTCATAACTGTCGGCTTCACGACAATTTCTGCAGCAGGTCCGCTTATCTGGACTGAACCGTCATTTCCTACAAAGTTTGATGACGTGACTGTGTACTTCGATGCATCAGAAGGGAATGGTGCATTGAATAATTTCCAGGGTGATGTGTATGCACACACCGGGGTTATTACGGATCAAAGTTCGTCAGGCAGTGACTGGAGGCATGTGATCGGTAATTGGGGCACTGCAGATTCGCGTGTATTAATGACACGTGTGAGCGACAATATCTATAGTATAAGCTTTAATATCTCAGATTTCTATGGCATACCGGCAAATGAAGTTGTATTACAATTGGCATTTGTTTTTAGAAATGTAACCGGTAGTATCGTAGGCAGAGATGTAAATGGAGCAGATATTTATACTGATGTTGCATCATCAGAAACAGGGCTGCTGATTAATCTTCGTTCGCCTGAAGAAACTGATGTGATCATCTACGAAGATGACAGCTTGTTCATTGATGTATTGGTAAGCGATACCGCTGACTTGGTGATCTCTGATAATGGAACAGGGATCTTTTCAGGGAATGTTGAAGAAACGTCGTTTTACTATCATCCCACCTCAATTGGAAATCACGTATTAACCTTCACTGCTACAAGGGATACATCGGAGGTAACACTTACTAAAAACTTCTTTGTGCTAAGTAGAAATCAGATCAGGGTCAATCCTCCTGCCGGCACTGTATATGGTCTCAATTATTTCTCCGACACCTCATACCTGTTTCAATTATATGCGCCACTGAAAGAGTATGCATTTCTATTGACGACTGCGAATCAGTTTAGCCCGGATACTTCATTCCTGATGAATCTTGCAGGTGATGATAGAACGTTCTGGATCGAACTGCCGAGAAACTGGTTTGCTGATGGAAAGTCTACGTATCAATATTTGGTTCAGGGAAGTGTGCGAATTGCTGATCCACATTCAGAAGTAATTCTCGATCCATCAAATGATCAGTTTATTGATGACGATATCATGGCTACTCTCCCACCCTACCCGGATGGATTGACACAAGGTATTGTCACCGCATTTGATGAGGAGTATGAGCCTTTCGATTTTGAAGTGACAAATTTTGATAAACCGGAAATTCCAAAACTGGTAATATATGAATTACTCATGCGTGATTTTCTTTCTGATCATAGCTACGAATCATTGCTTGATACACTTGATTATTTTGAAAGGCTTGGTGTGAATGCAATACAGTTGATGCCGGTCAATGAATTTGAAGGCAACCTGAGCTGGGGATACAATCCATCTTTTCATATGGCTGTAGATAAATATTACGGCACACGCGAACAATTAAAACAAGTGATCGATGAGGCACACAAACGTGGCATTGCAGTCATCCTGGATGTAGTCTTTAATCATGGTTTTTCACAAAGTCCGTTAGCGCAGATGTATTGGGATCCGGTTAATTTTCGGCCTGCACCGAATAGTCCATACATGAATGTGACACCAAAACATCCCTTTAATGTAGGCAGTGATATTAATCATGAAAGTGTAGCTACAAAAATTTGGGTGAAGCGGATACTGGAATATTGGATTACGGAATTTAAGGTGGATGGATTCCGCTTTGACTTATCAAAAGGCATGACGCAATTTAATTCAGGAAGTGATGCAGGATTAATGGCACGTTATGATCCGGGTCGTATCGCTATTCTGAAAGATTATGCAGATTCGATCTGGGAGGATGATTCAACATCGTACGTCATACTTGAACATTTTGCTGACAACAATGAAGAAACCGAATTATCCAATTACGGCATGATGCTGTGGGGAAATTCAAATCATGAATACAGCCAGGCGGCGAAAGGTTTTGCATCGGACCTGGACTGGTCTGACTATTCATATCGGGGATGGACGAATCCGTATCTCGTAAGTTATATGGAAAGCCATGATGAAGAACGTGTGATGGTCAGGGTGCTGAATGAAGGTGACAGTGAAGGCTCATATAATACTCGTCAGTTAAAAACAGCATTGAAACGTGTGGCTGCTGCCAGTGCAATTTATTATTCCATCCCGGGTCCGAAAATGATATGGGAATTTGGTGAATTGGGATATGACTTTAGTATCAACCGTTGTGTGAATGGAACGATCTCAAACGATTGCCGTCTGGATCCGAAGCCTATCCGTTGGGATTACTTGCAGGTGCCCGAACGTGAACGATTACGTCAGGTTACATCTGCGTTGATTAATCTGAAGAAAAACTATCCTACATTTTCAACCACCGATTTTGATTTGAATGATGGGAATTTATTTATCAAAACAGTCCACCTTAATCATCCGGACATGGATGCTGCTACACTGGTAAATTTCAGGGTGATCAATTCGGATATCAATCCAAAATTTCAATCCACAGGGACGTGGTATGAATATTTTACCGGTGATAGTCTTGAAGTGACGGATACGCAGGAGAAGATCACATTTGGACCTGGTGAATACCGCATCTATACATCAAAGAGGATTACGCCTCCAGATGGGTTTGTTACAGGTATAAAAGATGTAGTTGTAAAAGAAGTGCAGATCTATCCGAATATCCTGCATGATGATGAATTTATTGATGGATATCTGCCGGATGTGACGTCTATTTCTACCATCAGCATTTTTGATTTGAATGGACGGATAATTTCTATTCCTGACTATGAAACATCCTTTGGTGGATTTCGGATTGAAGTTCCGGAAGGATTAGCCTCTGGCATGTATATATTGAATGTACATACCAAAGAAAATTTATTTGTTGCCAAATTGATCAAGCAATAAAAACTTCGCTTTGATGAAGTCACTCTTATTTTTTTTCATCTGTTGCATTACTGTTTTTTTTCAAAGCAATCTGCTATCTGCTCAGACTCCTGATGACGAGGTCGTAATTGGAGACGATGGGATCATGCGTTGGCGTAAGGACAATTCGGAGATCACGGGATTTGGTGTCAACTATACAGTACCATTTGCGCACGCATATCGGCGTGGTACTGAGCTTGGAGTTGATCTAAAAGCTGCCATCGATGCTGATGTTTATCATTTTGCAAGATTAGGGCTTGACCTATTTCGTGTGCATGTATGGGATACAGAGATCAGCGATACACTTGGCAATCTGTTGGAAAATGAACATCTCGAATTGTTCGATTATTTGCTAAGTAAATTAAAGGAGAGAAATATAAAAGTAGTTGTCACACCTATCGCGTATTGGGGAAATGGTTGGCCCGACCCGGATACACCTTCTCCAGGTTTTGCGCATAGGTATGGAAAAGATAATTGTCTTACGAATCCAGATGCGATTAAAGCGCAGGAAAATTATTTACGCCAGTTTGTAAGTCATATTAATCCATACACGAAAAAAGCCTATAAAGACGAATCATCGATCCTTGCATTTGAGGTGTGTAATGAACCTCATCACCGAGGCACTCCGGAAGAGGTGACAACTTTTGTGCGAAAGATGAAAGACACCATTCGACGCACTGGCTGTACCAAACCCATTTTTTATAATGTCACGCATAGCATTCATCTCGCGGAAGCATACTATAAAGCAGGTATTGATGGTGGTACATTTCAATGGTATCCCACAGGCTTAGGATATCAGAAAGAATTAAAAGGAAATATGTTACCGAATGTGGACCGGTATCCGATCCCATTTGATGATGTATTGAAAGAATATCATTCCGCTCGTTTTGTATATGAGTTTGATGCAGCGGATATGTTTGCCAACTATATGTACCCGGCTATGGCGAGAAGCTTTCGTACGGCTGGCATGCAACTGGGAACCCATTTTTCATATGACCCTACTTTTCTGGCGCCATATAATACTGAATACAATACCCATTTCATGAATCTAGTCTATGCTCCGCAAAAAGCATTGAGCCTGATGATCACAGGTGAGGTTTTCAGAAAAATACCTTTGTATTCGGACTATGGTGTGTATCCGCAGAATACAACGTTTGGTCCTTTCCGTGTGAGTTTCGAAGAAAACCTTTCGGAAATGGTGACAGAAGAAAAATTTATCTATACAAATAATACATCCACTCCCTTTCCAGATACTGAAAAATTAAAACTGATTGCAGGTTATGGAAACTCTGCGCTGGTAAAATATGAAGGTACGGGTGCGTATTTTTTAGATAAAGTGGGCAAAGGAATATGGCGTCTTGAAGTCATGCCAGATGCGATCATTGTGGATAATTTATTTGGTCAAAATCAGATTGGAAAAACGAGAGCAGTCATAAAATACGGTTCGCATCCGATGCAGATCAACCTGCCGGAATTTTCGGATGGTTTTGTGATGGAAAGTGTAAACTGGGGTGATTCGATCATCTATCGTGAATCGAAAAATATGCCTGTGGAAGTTAAGCCAGGAGTGTATCTCGTCATGTCACCAAAACATCGTAACGCAGATAATGTAGAACTGGAATCGCAACAAAATATTCAGCTTAAAGAATATTATGCACCCAAATCAAATGTAGATTCCGTATATGTCATGCATGATGCGCAGGTGCCATGGATCGCTGGACAGTATTTAAAAATTAAAGCCACTGTGGTTGCACCAACGACGATAAAAAAAGTAGTGCTATGGTTTACGCAGATAGATCGTGGATTTACCGTCCCGATCGATATGAAAGAGATAGCACCGTATCAATATGAAGCGTTTCTTCCCGGAAAATATGTGCAGGAGACAACCGATCTGAACCAATATCATTTTGCCGTGCATCATGAAGTTGGTGTGTATTATAGTCCATCCAATAAAAAAATGCTGGAGGCAACACTTCGTCCGGCAGTTGCGGAGTCAATCCTGCAGGTGGAGAAAGCAAAAGATCCACTCTACCTCTTCAACACCACTGAACATTTTGAGCGTCTCAATCGTCAGTGGTTGCCTTCGTTCCAGGAACAGTATAGTGGTGAGCCGAAAGATTATGTCCACATCAAACTTGACAAGCTTACTGCTCGAGATCCTGAAAACCTGAATGGTCCATCAATTGCGGATTATTCTCTTCGTCATTATTTCGGAGATCTTCTTGCAGGTCGTGAAGAAAGTTTGAAAGAACGACATGTATTGGTCCTTAAAGCATCAACGATTGATGGTCGTCGATTACCTGTTCAAATTAAACTTGTGATGAAGGATGGGACGGCTTTTGGTCATACGTTCACCATTAATGATTCAGAA
>JANPKZ010000366.1:0-18266 GCA_031426295.1 Saprospiraceae bacterium | reverse complement strand
ATCCTGCCAGCTATGGAGGACATATTGGGGAGCATCGAGACGGTTTCTGACTATCTTTAGCCTCCCACCCCTTCATTTCCCACCCCAATCCAATTTCATATGTTAATTTTGATAGATGCGTTCTATTTTACTATTCGCATGTTTATGCATGTTTGGGGTGAGCTTTGGGCAGGGAAACGGATTCTCCTTCACGTACACGGGTCCTAACCAGATCCTAGTCGGGACGGATTGTCAGGCACCACTCAACTGGGGCCATCCGAATACTCCCACCGCCACCAGTAATATTCCGGGCGGGACGATTGTCTCTTTCAATATCTATTCCATCAGCGGTGGTTATGATATCGGGGACCTGGTGCCTGGCGGTACTACTGTCACGGTCTTCTACCAGGCGATCGACAACTTTGGGAATTCCGCACTCTTCGGATTTACGATCACCTTTACGGATAACATACCACCAGTCTTTGATCCGACAAGCCTACCAGCGAATATCACAGTGAACTGCACAGGGAATTTTCCCATCGCAGACGTGGAAGTCCATGACAATTGCGAAGACTTTGATATCGTCCTCACGCTCACATTTACAGAAACGAACAATGCCATGCCGTGCACCGGTGGCACAATTATACGCACCTGGGTAGCAGATGATGATCTCGGTAATACTAGCAGCTTTGTGCAGACGATCACCGTGCGCCCTGACAATACTCCGCCCGTCATCGCTAACAACCTGCAAAACGGAACTGCTCCCTGTGCCAATGCCATGGCACAATATTCATCCTGGCTTGCCACTCAACGCGCCAATTTCACAGCCACAGATGCAGGATGCGGCCTGATGTCAAAAACAGACAACGCTCCCTCACCCAATATCATCCAGTCATTTTGCGGCCCTATCGATGTCACCTTTACCGCAACAGACAATTGTGCAAACTCGAGCACAGTTGTAAAAACATTTACGGTGACTAATAACGTAGCACCTGTTATTACAACGCCCGCTTCAAATGCAAGTGGCAATTGTAATCAAAGTAATATTCAAACCCTTTTCAATACCTGGATCAATACGCATGGGGGCGCTGTCGCCACCGATGATTGCAGCGGTGTAGTTTGGACCACATCACCTGCTTCTCCTTCCATCAACGTGCCTTGTGCACAACCGATCAACGTATTGTTCATCGCCGGAGATGGATGCGGTAATGCAGATACTACCTCTGCCATGTTCACCCTGACAGATGACACACCACCTGCCATTACTACCGAGCCATCCTCAATGGTCCTGAGTTGCACATCCACAACATTAGATTCACTCCTGTTGAATTGGCTGACAATGCACGGCAATAGTGCAGCTCACGATCTATGTACATCAGATAATGACCTGGTGAAAGGTTTCAGGATCGATACAACAAATCTTACGCTGCAAGGCGTACTCGATGCCTGGCAGGATTCATTGAACGGTGTATGTCATGATAATGTCATCATCAATGGAGTAGGTATTAATAATGTCAAAGCGTATCTCGAAGTAGAATTTTTATACACTGATCGCTGCGACAATACTGCTGGTGATGTTGGTGTGTTCGGTATCACAGATAATGGTCGTCCTACTTTTGTAACCAATCCTTCAGACACGTCTTTCACTTGCTCCCAAAGCAGCAGCTGGCAGGATGTTTTTACAGGATGGTATAATACTGCAGGTGGAGCAACATTTACAGATCAGTGCAGCAATGTATCCGTACAGGCTAACATCACTGCTGACAGCGCTATGGCATATATCACAGCAGCTCTTGATACAGCATGCGATCAGGGTGTAAGCATTTCACTTACGTTTACACTGACAGATGGTTGTGGCAATCTCAGCATGCTGACACCTAATGCTTCATTTAGTCTCGGTGACACATTACCACCTGTCATTACAACTCCTGCTTCTGATTTCAATGCAGATTGTTCGGCTGACGGACAACTTCAACTCAACACATGGCTTGATACAATAGGCGGTGCGGAAGCTATGGATGGATGTGGAGTGTTGACATGGAGTTTTAGCTGGGTCGATACTTCAGGTATTTCTCAATCCGGCATCCCGAATACAGGACCTTACCCGGATGTATCAACTCTGGGGTGTACAGGCGGTTTTGAAGTCATCTTCACAGCAACTGATGTGTGTCAAAATTCAGTTTCTGATACAGCAGTATTTTCCATCATTGACACTGTGCCTCCTGTCTTCCTTATAGCGCAAGACACTATAGCACTTGGTTGTAATGATTCCATTCCGTCAATAGATCCGGTAGTAACAGATAATTGTGGTGGGACGATCACCATCACTACAGAAGATATTGAAAGCGCACCTGGCTGTCTTGGACAACCTGAAGAAGTGATCCGGATTTATACCGCAACTGATGCATGCGGTAATTCATCTATCGAATCCATTGTGTACACGCGTGTTGACACCATTGCGCCAACATTTGATCTGCCTTCCGGCATGGTTGAGTTTTGCAGTGTTGATACCCTGACGTTAGTAAATGTTGCCGACAACTGTGATACCAATCCCCTGGTAAGTTTTTCAGATAATATCACCGGGATTGTATGTGAACAAACTCTGGAGAGAACATGGACAGTAACAGATGATTGCGGCAACGCCACGACTGCAACTCAGCAGTTTGATCTGAGTGACAACACACCACCCGTAATCACCCAATCACCCGGCAACTTTGTCTTTACATGCAATGGCACAGAAGGCACGTTGCAGGATGAATACGAGGCATGGGGAGATTCTGTTACGATTTCTGATGGGTGCTCTGAATCAGATTATTTTATAGCACTAACAGGTTCATACTCCATAGGAGATACTAGTACCTGGCCAGGTTCGCCGATACCAGATTCTGTTTTTCTGAAATGCGGTGAAGATGTCAATATTCAGGCTGACCTTGTTGCTTTTGATGTTTGTGGCAATGTAATTGTGGAGCCAATTTCGTTTATCGTAAGTGATACGACACCTCCAGTGATTAATTGCGTGCCAGTCATTTTTGTAGAACCTGACACTGCGCTTTGTACAGGACTGGTACATATTGAAGAGCCAATATTTTCCGAAACATGTTATCCTGATGATGTCACGCTGACATTGACGTTGAATAATGGAATTCCATTTACGCTGGATTCAACGGGTGCTTTGGATACAATTTTGGAAGTTGGAGTTCATACAGCTTTGTGGACAGCAACTGATTGCAAAGGAAATGCAGGAACCTGTATCACATCCATTGAGATCATTGATGAAAATGCTGTAGAACTTACATGTCCAACAGATACTTTATTATTTGCCACCACTGAAGTATGTTCTGCAGATCTCTATGTACATCCGCCATTTACGACTACGGGTGGTTGTGGTAAAGGTGTGATCGAATTACGGTTTGAAATATTCGGGAATGCAACGCCAGATTCGATGGGCTTTGCCTCTGCATCTGATAGTGTGCTGGTGACATTCTTTTCAGGTATCAGCGAAGTGTTATTGATCGCTCGTGACAGTACAGGCGATATTGACACATGCCGATATTTTGTTGTGTTGCAGGACACCATTCAACCCCAGATCGTTTGTCAGTCAGACACAGTATTCCTTCATCCTTCGGGGGCTGAATTCATCGATCTTTCTACTACTTCGTTAGTGCTGTCTGCCACAGATAATTGTGAAGTAGATAGTATCATCTATGATCCTCCGGTAATTGATTGTGATTCGAGTGGACTGACTATTGATGTAAAAATTGTAGTGAAAGATCGTAATGGCAATGAAGCGGCTTGTCTCACTTCGCTGGTGGTTATAACGCAACCAATTTTCTCAACATGGGAAAGGGGACTATGCGATGATACACTTAGACTATTTGCCAATATTCCACCAGGTCCTGTTGTGACCTACACCTTTGTGTGGAGTGGCCCAAATGGATATTCATCAACGGATGAAAACCCCGTCATACCGGATGCAGATACTTCATTCAGCGGAACATATACAGTCATTGTCACCAGTGAAAATGGTTGTGTTTCCACCGGCAGTGTTGAAGTATTGATCCAGGAATTAGTTTCTCCGATCATTTTTATTGCTGATGATACGATTTGTGCCAACGAAGAGATTGATCTGACTACGCAGACGTATTCAGGTATCGTTACGTATATATGGAATCAAATTACACCTTCAGGAGATACAGTTCGTATTGAAACTTCTGAACCGGTTCTGCATTTTATTCCTTCCTTCACCGGGCTCTATACATTCTATGCTCAGGTGACACAGGATACATGTACATCTGAGGCCGGCCCTGATGTTACATTGTTTGTTGCTCCAATTCCGGTAGCAACAATATCAGATCCCCTTCCGTCATATTGTGTGGCTGATACGTTATTCCTTTCACCGGTTGTAATTGATTCATCACTCATGTACACATGGATTGGACCGGGTGGATATTCTTCAAATGAAATTATTCCCGCAGGCATTCCGGTGATTGAAATTGATTCGCCATTTGTATTCTCTCTTATAGTGAGTGATGGCGTATGTAGTTCTGATCCGGATAGTGTTACTATAGTAATTCAACCCAAACCTGAAACGCCTTTCATTACAGGAGATACATTGGCATGTGAAGGTGGCTCTATAACGTTGACTGCTTCGACCCAAGGCACACATTATGTCTGGTTTGATCCACAAGGAAATTTCGCAATTCAGCTAACCAATTCTTTTGAAATAAGTCCGATTACTACTGAAGATGCAGGTGGCTGGCGTGTAATTGTGGTTGATAACAATTGTCCTTCTGATACATCAGAGGCATTTGTCATTGAAGTGGATTCTGCCATCATCATTGAGATCATAGCTGATACAGTCGTTTGCGAAGGAGATAGTATCACATTGCAGGTAAATCCTCAAAACCCGGGCACGTACCAGTGGACCGGCCCAAACGGATTTGTTTCAACAGAAACTTCGCCGACAGTTTTAGCAACAGAAGGAGAATACCTGGTTGTTGTGGAATCTTTGACGGGATGTAATTCGCGCGACTCCCTGAATATTGAAGTCAATCCACTACCCGTAATCACGTCATTAAACAGTGATGCACCACCGTGTGCAGATGGCGTGAGTGATGTACGATTATGGGCAGTAACCATTCCTGATACAGATGCATTTGAATATTTCTGGAGTGGCCCGAACGGATTTATTTCGCAGGATTCATCACCTGTTATTGAAAATTTTTCTTCTGCTTTCAATGGTACATATTCGCTCTTTATTACAAATGGGGCCTGTACAACGGATACATCTACACTTTCCATTAATGTAATTGACAGTCCCGTACCACCCACCATTACGGGAGATAACGTATACTGCTTTGGCGATACGATCATTCTGGGAATAGACTCTCCCATTGAAGGAGCAACATACACCTGGACGTCATCTGATACAACGGTTAGCTTAGCAAGCCCTGGTATTCTTGTTTTACCAAATGCAACAACGGGAATGACCGGTGTGTATGATGTAGTCGTGAGCATTGGAGAATGCTCCTCTGCATCGTCTTCAATTGCTGTACAGGTACGAGTACCGCTTGCAGCTCCTGTTATCACATCACCCCTCCTTGTCTGCGAAGGTGATAGTCTTGAATTGACATCAAATATTCCTGGTGCAGCAACTGTTCAATGGTTCGGGCCAAATGGTTTTACAAGTGTCGAAGCAAGCCCGGTTATTTTTCCTGCTCAACCTTCGGATGCAGGATTATATACAGTAGTATATCAACTTAATGGGTGCCCTTCTGATACATCATCTGCAGTTCTCATAAATGTTCAGGAAACAATTGCGACACCTCAATTAACAGCTGACCTGAGTGCAATTTGTATAAGCGATCCTGACGAAGTGACCATATGTGTTTTGCCAAATACATCAACAACGGGTGCAGTTTATACCTATTTTCTAAATGGATCAATTGTGATACCCGGAACGGATAGCTGTATCACTATTCTTGGGAATCCATTACAAGGAGGAGATAACCTGATATCAGCCATTGCGTCACTGCAAGGATGTCCATCTGAGATCAGCAGCGCAGTTACTATAGTGGGAGATGAAGTGCCAACACAAGGTGCTGATGCCGGTGCAGACATTGCAATATGTCCTGGCCAGGAAATCGTTGTACGTGCATTGGATCCGTCACCAGCTACAGGCATATGGACATCATCATCTGACCTGGTTGTATTTGATAATGAAACTTTCCCTGTGACCACGGTTGGTCCGTTGCCAACAGGGCTTTATAACATGACATGGACATTAAGTTTTGCATCATGTATCAATTACGATGCAGATTCAGTTGAAGTGGAAATTATTTCTTCACCGTTAGTTTTTCCAGATACTGTAAGTGTTCCATTTGGTCTTACAGAAGAATTTATTGTGACGGGAAATGATTCACTTACGGGAATTCCATTTACGGTTGAAATTGTAAGCACAACGCAAAGGGGTAATATTCTTCACGTAGGAAATGGCATATTCCGGTATACACCGAACATTGGTTTTGTGGGAACTGACATGTTTGTCTATAAGATCTGTTCAACTGATTGCCCGGATGAATGCAGCGAGGCAATAGTTGTCATACGCGTTGGTAATGAGGATGATTGTTTTGTTCCAACGCTTTTTACACCGAATGATGATGGCATTAATGATGTGTTGCTGATCCCTTGCCTGGAAACAACAAGTTTTCCCGGCAACAGCATAATTGTTTTTAATGAATGGGGTGATGCTGTATTTAAAGCTGAGCCATACCTGAATGATTGGGACGGTAGGGTATCCGGGTCATCATTACCTGTAGGTACGTATTTCTACATCATGGATTTTGGTGATGGCAGCACACCGCGCAAGAGTTTCTTAATCTTAGAACGATAACCTCAAAGAGATACAAGATGAAAAGGATAGAACAAAACAGGTTTACATTTTTGAGGTTGATCAGCAGCTTGATCGTAATGGCGTTGATTCCATCGTCCATGATCATAGCTCAGCAGCAACCACTGCATACAATGTTTATGTTTAATAAACTACTGGTTAACCCCGCTTATGCTGGTTATCACGAACATCCATGCGTGACTGGGCATATACGTGAACAATGGCTGGGGTTTACCGGCGCACCGAAAACTCAGTCGCTGAGTATGCATGGTCCGTTAGCATCCCAGAGTATCGGGATTGGATTTAACCTGCAACGCAGATCAATAGGCGTGTCGAGTTCAACAACATTTGATGGGATTTATGATTATCGCTTTCCTATTGGTGTGGGAACGTTGAGTTTAGGCGTTCAGGCTTCTGCACGATTCCTCGAAGTGGATTATTCAGATCCGAATGTCAGGACGGTGCAGGATATAGATCTTGATCCCGGTGTTGAATCGATTTCGGATTCTAAATTCCTGGCGAACGTAGGTGCTGGTATTTATTATTACACGCCTGCTTTCTATTTAGGTGTTTCTGCGCCGCGACTCATGAGCTCGGATATTGATTTTGAATTAAATAATCTTTTTGTTGCTCGTGAGCAGGCACATTTCTATTTGATGACCGGGTGGGCACTACGGATTGATCATCGCATCAGTTTTGTGCCGCAGGTGATGGTACGATATACAGAAGCTGCTCCCGTTGATGTGGATCTGAATCTCGGTATACGCTGGTGGGAAGATTACAGCCTGGGTGTCACGTTTCGCAAAGGCGGCGTGGATGATCGTCTGCTTGAATCCATTGACCTGATCGCATCTGCCAAAGTGTTGCGCGGATTGCGTATCGGAGCTGCGTATGATATTACCATGAGTGAATTGCGGCAGTATAGCAATGGCAGTCTCGAAGTGATGATGATGTATTGTTTTGGTGAAGCAGCAAAACCGTCGACGTTTATTAATCCAAGGTATTTCTAAGAAGACCCATGAAAATTATCCTGATATATTTTATTCTATTCATCTCTGGTATCGTGCTGGCACAGGATGCTTCCTTTATTTGTCATCAGCAGGATGTCGAACTGGTGCCTATGGATGAGCTTAATTCAAAGTCAATCGAGTTTTCTCCGGTATATTATCAGAAGGGACTGGTATTCGTTGTTGCAAAAGAACGCAACAGGCTGCTAGATCCAAAAACAGGACAGGCGTATTTTGACCTGATGTATGCAGATCTTGCTCCCAATGGTGCTGCAGGAAGACCTGTTAGTTTTTCTCCAAATATTCAGACGCAATATCATGAAGGTCCATCCACATTCAATGCAGATGGTACTGAGATATTCTTCACACGCTCGAATGTATCAGGAGGTCAAGGCATCAATAGTGCAAAAGGGGAAGTTCAATTGAAAATTTACCAGGGCACAAAAGGTGCTGAAGATTGGGAAAACATTAAAGAGCTTCCTTTTTCAAGTAATGAATATTCCATAGCACATCCTGCATTAAGTCCGGACGGACGGTTTCTTGTCTTTGCATCCAATATGCCCGGAACGCTGGGTGGTATGGACCTCTACATAGCTGAACGTGCAGATGGACGCTGGCTCGAAGCTAAAAACCTGGGGGCTGAGATCAATTCAAAAGGGAATGATGTATTTCCTTCCTGGCATGCGGATGGATATCTTTTTTATTCATCTGATGGCAAAGGTGGACATGGCGGACTGGATATATATGCTTCCCGGTGGACGCCGGAAAATATTTTTGCAGGATTACAACATCTTGAATTTCCTTTCAACTCCGGTCGTGATGACCTGGGATTCATTGTAGCTGCTGATGGACAATCCGGCTACTTTGCCAGTGATCGCAAACCCACGCAGGGAAAAGATGATTTGTATCAATGGACCTCAGCCCAATCCATTTTCTGCACACCTACTGTCATAACACCTGAGTATGTAGCAAGGGAAATATTGATTACAAATGAAACAGGAGACCCGGTATCCACAGCCTATGTATGGATCATCCCTATGAATGCAGAAGGTCCTTCCATGCACCGGGAACAATTCAGTACTGAGCTTGTACCAAAAGAAGGCAATGATGGCTCGTTTTATTTGCGGTGGGGTGTAACAGACACACTTTCGACTCAATCAGCTGATGCAGTATCCGGTCAGGATGGCAGGATCATGCTGAATATTGAGGAGTCAAAAACATATGCAGTGGTCGTTCAGCATAAAGAATATAGTCCATACGTAAATGTTATCCCTGCAGATCAATTGCCTGCATACATAAGACTGGTGAAAGCTCCTGTGGTCACATCAGATTGTTACAACACAAAGTTTACTGTCTACAATGCTGAGGGTAACAAGGTGCTAAGTGGTGCACAGATAAATCTTACCGGTCCTTGTATCAAAAAAGGAGTGAGCCTTATTACAAATTCGGATGGTAATACGATGACTTGTCTCCCTCTTGCATGCCAGATCAAAGCTGATATTTCACAAACAGGTTATGCACCCCATAGTTTCTTATTCACGCCCACTGAGCAGGATGAGCACTGGACTGTATACCTGAAAAGCAGCGCAACACTTACAGCTCCACCTGCTCCTATAGCAACAGGCACTGTCATTGTACTTGACAATATCTATTACGATTTTAATAAGTCCGAAATTCGGAAAAGTGATGCGGGTGAATTGCAGGCATTGGCGGATATCCTCAAACAATATCCTGACCTCACGATTGAACTTACATCACATACAGATACACGCGGTACTTCTGAATACAACATGGAACTGTCACGACGAAGATCCGAGTCTTCGAAAGCATATCTCGTCCTGTTAGGTGTATCTGCATCGCGCATTATCACGAAAGCGTCCGGAGAATCACTGCCGCGTAATCGATGTGTTGACGATGTGCCTTGTAGCGAAGTAGAACATCAGTACAATCGTCGCACAGAAGTGACCATCACCAATCCTGCTGAAGGCATGGAAGTCCGTTACAAGGCAAAAGGATGATACCCTATCGCATCGAAGAAGGTCGTCCTCAAGATGTCATGAGTATCTTATCACAAATTCCAGAGTTTGATCTGTTGCCGGATGTGCACGCAATAGCATCACGACTTGAACAAGTACCCCATCTCATCCTGTTAGCTCTTTCGGATCATCAAGTTATTGGTTTTAAGATCGGTTATGAACGCGATCAACATTTTTATTCCTGGCTCGGTGGCATTCATCCTGACCATCGTCGTAAGGGAATAGCTGAAACTTTGGCGGATACCCAGGAGGCATGGGCACGGGAACGTGGATATACGAGGATCTGGATGAAGACACGCAATCGATTTCCTCCTATGCTCATGATGGCGCTCAACAGGGGATTTCGGATCATTCGGATCGATCCCCGGGAGACAATTCCGGAACACCGTATCATCTTAGAGAAAAGTCTTTAGTTTTGAGCGAAATAGGAACCGCACAACGTTGAGCGGAATCCATTGTTTGTACTGAAAAACTTCCTTATGTTGAAATACGCAATACTTTCTTTGACTTTATTGATCTGTCTATCATCTAACGCGCAAAGCGATCTGATGGGCTACGGATTCCGTGCAGGATTAAGCTTTGCCAAAATTGATGGGCCATCAGAGACCGGCACTACCGGTAATGAGCTCGAGCAAAATAAAATGTCAACCGGTTTTCATATCGGTCTTACACTCAATTTTAAGTTTACTGATATCATGGGTCTACGTACTGAACTTCTGTACTCCCAGCGAGGTACAGATTATGAGTACAATGGTCCATCTTTTTTTGTATTAGAACCAAATACTCCGAGAACACTGACGTTACTTGGCAACAGGCGGCAGACGCTGAATGTGTCAAATTCGTATCTCGATGTACCCCTGTTGGTCTACTATAAATTAGGCTACTTTGAGGTTTCTGCGGGTCTCAATACGGGTCTGCTGCTTTCTTCAACAGCTGGTGGAAGTATCGAGTTTGATGGCACTTCTCCAAGCACGGGAAATCCCGTTGCCCCCTTTGAAGTGAATCTCAATCATAACTATAAAGGCGATGAAGCAGGTGAAGCATCTACTGTAAATGAAATAATTTCTGTTGATGGTATTCCGTACGATGTACCTGAATTTCTCGGAGCCTATTATGATTTCGATGCAAAAGATGGGGGTTATTATAAAACACTTGATTTTGGCCTCAATTTTGGCCTGGCATATTACCTCAATGACGGATTATTCATCAGCGGCAAGTATATCCTGGGACTAAGTGATGTTACCAATAATTTTTATGATGTATCAAGGAAAGAACTTAATGCGAATGGCGCATTAATTCCAAGAGCAGATATTGATAAAAGCAGCTCGATGCAATTCAGTATCGGTTTTAATTTTTAATTTACCTGACCTGTGTCCTGGAATCAAAATCTGACCAATCTCAATTACCTGCTGGCAGGTTATTACCCGTTCAAATCAGATTCACTTCCGGTAGCAAAGCGTGCCTCACTGAATATTATCAATATCGGATTTCATGATAAGCCGGTTACCAATTGGTATTACATCATTGATGAGGCTGTAAAGGAAAATAAAGTAGAACTTTTAATACAGGCCGCTTTACAGGATTATCCCGACGACCTCGCGCTAAAAGGTGCGCTCGAGGGTGCATTGACTGGCATCATTTCTGATATCATCCTTGACAAAGAAAGTGACTGGAAAAATGATGCTCCTGATGATGCTGATACCTATGAAAAGATCATCGGCAAGGAAAGTACACTGCTGGATATTGCTTATTTAGAAATTGGCCTGTTATGTGCGAAGTCCGTCGTGCGAATTGAATTGCCGGATGGTGCTACAGGAAGTGGATTCCTGATCCGGGATAATTTCATCATTACCAATAATCACGTTATCGGCAATAAAGCTGTAGCACTGGATGCGAAAGTGCAATTCAATTACCAGCGAAATGCCGCTGGTCTTGATCTGAAAGTAAAAGAGTTTGAACTTGATCCGCAAAATGGATTTGCTACAAGTCCGAAAGACAAACACGATTGGACAGCTATAAAGCTGAAAGGAGATGCGAATACCAAATGGGGCGAACTGATTTTAAAAGAAAATTCAATTCAGAAAAATCAGCGTGTCACTATTATCCAGCATCCCAATGGCTTACACAAACAGATAGCACTTCATCATAACTATGTCAGGTATGCGGATGACAATATCGTGCAATATCTGACAGATACTCTTCCCGGCTCCTCCGGTTCTCCTGTATTCGATGATCAGTGGAACCTGGTCGCATTGCATCACTCAGGCGGTAATATCCGCGAGCCCGGTACAAAACGCATTGCCTTCCGGAACGAAGGGATCCATATCAACAAGGTCATCGAAGGTTTGCAAACAAATAGAATCATTCAATGAAAGAACCTGCCATTCGTTCGAATTGGGAAAAGCTCCTCATGGTGAACTATCCTGTGGATAAAAAAATACTTGAACCGTATTTGCCTTCCGATACTGAACTTGCGATTTGGAATCAACAATGTTATGTAAGCCTCGTTGGATTTCTGTTTTTGGATGTGAAGCTTCTGGGCATTCGCATTCCTTTTCATACAAACTTCTGCGAAATCAATCTTCGTATGTATGTACGCCGGAAGTTTGGAGGGGAATGGCGGTATGGTGTTGTGTTTATTAAAGAATTGGTGTCCCTGCCTTTGGTAACATTAGTTGCAAATACTTTTTTCTACGAACCCTATCACACCTTACCGCTCAAATATGACTCTATAACAAAGGAAGATTTTCTTATAACCAGATATAGCTGGAAGAAAAAGCACTGGAATTCTTTCGAAACAACCACACAACCTCAGCCAGTTGAAATGTTATCGGGAAGTGAAGAAGAATTTATGACTTCGCAATTTTGGGGATTTACCAAAGCCGGAATTAACCGGACACTCGAATATCGTGTTGAACACCCACGTTGGAGAATCTATCCAATAAAAGATTATAAAATTGATGTGGATTTTGCTGAGGCTTATGGTCCTCATTTTGGTTTTTTGAAAACAACTACTCCTACGTCTGTTTTCCTGGCAGAAGGATCAGCTATAACGCTTACGCCAGCCGGTGCTATAAAATAACATCGTTATTTTGGATTTTGGATTTTGGATTTTTGATTGATTGGAGATTTGTAATTTTTTACGCCAAACAGAATTTGGCCGACACTCAAACGTAGGCAAAGCCTACGCTTAACAAGGCTTGCAAACTTAAAATCTAAAATCCAAAATCTAAAATCCAAAATCTTCTTTACCTTCCAATATTAAAGAACAACGACCCGAACTCTATTCATGTCCATCTACGACATCGCCACATTGGCAGATCAACTCGCAGCACTCTACCCCTCGATAGAAGAGTCGCGTCGCGTCCTTACACAATCAGGTTTTAATACGATTGAAATTGAGTTTAGCAATCGCCCGAGGGATAACTGGTGGAATATCCTGCAGGCCGCTGCCTATAAAGCAGGTGCCTTGAAATCCCTCCTGAGTTTTGTATTACAGGAATATCCAAGTAATCCGTTGCTGGATACAATGTTAAAAGAAACGATTGCACTCGAGCAGCCCAGGGAAAAATCGCTTGAAGAGCCTGTGACCTTAAAAGCAAAAACAGCCAAAGCATTCAGGATATTCAAAGAGACTGTGGATCTTGAAGTTGGCGGTAAGGGCCTGCAACCTCATTTGAAAGAAAAAAAGCTACAGTGGTTTCAAAATATCATCGGGCTTTCCCAGGCAGTTGGTCTCATCAGGACACCTGATACCTTTTCCAGCGCAATCCTGTTGCAGGATGGGTATGTGCTGACGACGTATTTGAATATCACTCCCGAAACCATTCATGATGTTCATTTGCATCTTCAGTTTGATGCAGGCTATGATGAATTAAATAAGATTGAAGAGGTAGCATTGGATCCTGCATTTATCCGTAACAATAAAAAACTCCATTATACTTTATTGCGAAGAATCGAAGGTGATGATGCCTACGAACTTTCGATGCCCATATCCGATATTGATATGATGATCTCGCGTGACATCAGTCTGATATCACATCCTTCTGATGTCACTAATAAACGGATTAATGGTGGCGAGATCATCCGGCAGGAAGGGTCCCAACTGATCTACCGGACGTGGGATAAAGTAAGTGCCCCCGGTGGTCCTGTGATCAATAATCAAATGGCCGTAGCTATGCACACCGGGTCAATAAACAAAGATGATGCCACCGGATCATTAAAATTTGGAATGATGATCACTGATATACTCCATGATGCAGGATTACCTTTAAAATCCTTTACGGGGACGATCGATTAATCTGGATCCGGAAAAAAGAATGATATGACGCTGAAGAAATACGAAGGTCTCATCACCCGTATGTGTAAAGAACTGGCGAAACTCTACATCTCCAAAGAAGATGCCCGGGCTGTAGCGGGTCGTGCTGAATTAGATGTCAGTGATATTTTTATTTCCGATAAGAGTATAGATACCTGGCGCAACATTGTCATTTATGCTATTACGAATAATCAACTGCTTCCTTTAATTGAAACCTGCCAGAAAGAACACAACACCTCCACTGTTTTATTAGAAGCTGTCAATAATTTTTACGAACAGGAGATGGAATCCGCAGAATCCAATAGCCCTGCTCCGGCTGATGAAACAGAATTATTGTCGCAACTCCTTGAATATCTCGAAGCAGCCCTGATCGGTTTCAATGCGCAGCTTTATAATCGCAACGACCTGTACGAGCGCATCCGGAATCGTCTGAAGATTGATGAAGCGCTGCCCTATGAAAGTTTTTTCGCTGCACATCACCAGGACATGAACAAGTATGAGCGGCAGTTGCACAAAGCGATCCGCAATCACACGGAATACATCAAAGCCAATCATGAAAAATCATTGCAAATCATTCAGCAGGTAAAACCACTTGAAAAGAAGATCCCAAAACTTACAGCTTTGCGGAGGCATATTGATTTATGGCTTTACAAATTTGACTCCATGTTTATCCTGGATCCTGCCATGTGTATCCTCTATACAGGAGTCATAGAAAAATATCCTTTTCCGAAAGGTGTGGAAGACGAGATACAGAAATATCTAACGAAGACGCTTTCAACCCAGGATAAAATAAGCTAAGGCCATACCGGCAACTCCAATTCCAAATCCGATATAGACTTCTTTCAATGCGTGTGTCTGTAATATCAATCGTGCTGTACAGACAATGCCTGCGATGATAATCAATGCGTAAAGTAAGTAGTCAAGGGGTAACGCAAGATTTACGTGCCCGGGTATTCCAATCTGTGCCTGATCATAACCAAACTTAATCTTGGTTAGGGTGACTAACGTCACAAATCCGCCCATACCTGCAGCATGTGCGCTGATCTTAAAAAAATTATTCAGGAAAAAACATGACCACAAGCTGATGAGCGATCCCAGGATGGCTACTTTAATGGAAGTTGGAAATGAATCGCCCTGTGATACATGCAGATATAGTGTGAGGTACATTAATCCTGCTGCGATATAAGGTCCTATTCGCTCATGACGGCTTTCCATACGGAAAGAATCAATCCATCCCAGCATCTTCATCATGAGCACAGCGATAGCTGGCAGCGTCACTGAAGTCATTACGATGATGATCAACAACGTATCTGCTTCCGCTACATGCCGAAATCCAAATGAGAAAGGATTGGTCCATAGCAACACCAGCGACATGTACGTCAATACAAGTAGTGGATGAAAAAGAATAGAAACAAGGTTGGCAGCAGCCTTCATGCTTATTTTTTCAAAATGCTGATCTCAACGCGCCGGTTTTTTTCACGGCCCTCTTCTGTATCATTTTTTTCGATGGGTTTATTTGCGCCCCATCCCTTAATCGTGATACGATCCGGTGAGATATCTTTCGCCACAAGATAATCCCTGACAGCGGCTGCACGTTGTTCTGATAGATTAATCAGCGCTATTTCGTCCCCAACATTATCCGTATGTCCTTCTATCAGGATCTCCAGGGTGGGGTGTTTTTCCATCATGGCCAATAACTCCTTCAGGGCGTTGGCAGATTTAGTGAGGATCTTAGCTTCGGATTTTATAAAAAGGATATCGTAAAAGAAAACATCCTTTTCCTGCGGGTTGGATGCATCAGCTCTCGATGATCTTGCGTCCAGACTTTTCTTCTTACTGGCAGCCTGATCTTTCGTTTCCACTTCTGTGATGTCAGCTGTTTTGGCATCGAGGTATAAAATCAATTCCAATGTATCCTTATCCTGCCGGTCCATAATTCTTGCATCTACCAACACACTCTGCCCGGTATGGCCTGTCTTTCTAGGCAAAAATTTATAGGGTTCATATTCGGCCATGACTGCTTCGAATGAACCGTTATAGCTATTGAAGTATTCCAGAAAATTCTTTGCAGAAGTTGGACCCCAAAGAACTTCACTCCGGACCGGTAATCCGGTTTTGGAATCGACAACAGTTCCTTTTACATAAATTGATTTTTTCAGCTTGGGCATTGGTGTAAGCCGCATCCTGAAAATATCGCTGCTGCCATCACGCCGCGAAGTGAAGTACATATAGTTGTTACCACGCGTAAATGCTGGCTGACTGTCATCTGCAGGTGAATTAATATCTCCTTTGACCAGAACAGGCTCTGACCATTTTACCCATGTGTAATCCAGACGCTCGGCGATATAAATATCATTACCTCCTGCACCACCCGGCCTGTTAGATGAAAAATACAGATATCGTTTATCTGGTGACACATGTGGTGTTGTTTCCTGAAATTCTGTATTGATCACATTGCCCATATGCTGTGGTGCTGACCAAACGTTGTCGCGCATATAAAAAGAAACATACAGGTCATTCTTTCCTT
Source organism: Saprospiraceae bacterium (assembly GCA_031426295.1). Classification (GTDB taxonomy): domain Bacteria; phylum Bacteroidota; class Bacteroidia; order Chitinophagales; family Saprospiraceae; genus Opimibacter. Next base: position 1,510 of record JANPKZ010000366.1, on the reverse strand, counting down.
TGCTGTCAGATCGTTCCATGCTCAGGATGAGAAAATGTCCACCTGGTGACATCGTCAGATTGACATCAGAACTGTTGACATTAAACTCGTAGATATGCATGGGCTGTGGAAACGTATGCTGACCATCTTCCAGGATCTTTACGCGAGAAAATCCCGAATACATACTGCCATCTTCATAAAACTGGTTGATGACAACAAATTCATCCGGTAACATGCTTGTAGATACGAGGCTATTAGGAAGTGCATTATTTAGTGGATAACCATAATGAAATGCATCACCAATAGAGTCCTCGCGGATCGGGACCATCCAGATGTCCTGGTTAAAAACAGATGCAGCGGGATCGATAATTTCTTTACCCGCGATTTCACTGTAGATGTCTGCAAGATGTTTGGAGAAAAGACTGTCGTTTGTGTCAGTGATCAGGTTGTCATCCTGGCCTTTAATCACATTGACAAAATCAGGATACGCTGTGCGGGTAAAAAACAATCGTTTCCCATCTTTGCTAAGGATGGGTGAGCTTTCATCATACTGATCGGTGTTGACTCCGGCGGGGAGTTTCTCAACCATCAGCTGTCCAAACATTCCAGGAATACAAAAAAAGCTCATCAGCACGAGCCAGCAGGTGTATTGCATACCACAAAAATAGTTCTAAATCTTCCGGCTTATTCCAAGGGAATACCCGCATAAAAATCAAGAGATCGGTCAGTCAGCATTTTCGTGATGTAAGCAATCTGGCCAGTGTGATATGAAAAATGTTCGGTTACATGGATCAATATCGTAAGGCCTGTTTCTTCAAACGTCTGGACAGACCGGATGTTGAGTAATTCTTCGGTGGGAATGTTAAGGATTAAAGGTTTCACCAGGTCCATGGTGGATGTAAGTGTATTCAGCAGTTCCTGACGTGGGATGATTTTACGTTCATCAAATTCTGCCTGGCGATGACGCAGATCTTCTCCCCGTCCCAGGCCGGAGTAGATCCACTGCCGCACATTGCCGCAGAGGTGTAATACCAGGTTGCCAATACTGTTGGAGTTTTCATTGGGGCGCCACCATACTTCCTGATCGTCCAGCAGGTCGATACAGCGTATGATCCTGGGGAGACATTCTTCATAGATCCTCAGATAAACTTCGCGGATGATCGCATCCCGCAGGTCGTCGGTGCCAGCCATGGTTTTTTTTGTAAATGTAATGAAGAGGCGGGGAGCGAGGGGCGGGGAGCGAGGGGCGATTTAGCCCTGAAGGGGCGTGGGGATTTTAGCGTGGGGTGAAGCCCCACGTTTTGAAGGGCATCCATATTGGGATAGCCCTGAAAGGGCGTAGTAAGGAGTTTACTACCCCCTTTCAGGGCTACCTCAAAACGGTGCCGTTTCTGACGATAGGGCTTTCACCCTATCCTAAAATCCTGCGCCCCTTCAGCGCTGAAAAATTCAAAACTTCAAAAATCAACACTCCTTGTTCCTTGTTCATCATTCCATAGGGCTTTCACCCTATCCTAAAATCCTGCGCCCC
>JANPKZ010000365.1:0-2731 GCA_031426295.1 Saprospiraceae bacterium | reverse complement strand
AAATCTGTGTATAAAATAACTACCTCCCAACTGTGATTTTTTGAAAGGACCTGCGAATCATAGTGGTACACAATCTTCTATTTTTATCAAAGATTGGTTTTCAACATTGTAATGGACAAACAGGAGCAACAGCATTTTTTTGAAGATATAATTGAACAGCACAAAGGTATTTTGTTGAAGGTAGCCCGTGCCTACTGTCCCAACGAAGAAGACAGGCAAGACCTGATACAGGAAATGATGATACAGATATGGCAGACTCTTCATAAATACAATGACCAATTTAAAATGTCAACCTTTCTGTATCGTATTTCGCTGAATGTAGCTATTTCGTTTTACCGAAGAAATACATCCAGAGGTAATAAATATACCGTGCTGAATGAACACACGATACAAATACCCATCGAAGATAAAACGGAAGCTGAACAGGAACTGAATTTATTGGAAAAATTTATCAGCGAACTAAAAGAGATTGACAAGGCCCTGATGCTTTTGTATTTAGAAGACAAAAGCCACACTGAAATTGCCGAGATAGTAGGAATGTCGGTAAGCAATGTAGGCACAAAAATAGGACGCATCAAGGCCAAATTAAAAACGCGATTTTCACAAATAACAATATAACGAAATGAACGAGTTGGAATTAAAAAAACTTTGGCAAACGACCCATGAAAAAATGGAAGAAAGTTTTGTCATACACAGAAAAAATACGGAAGATATAACCCGAATAAAGGTTCATAATATTTTAGGTTCTATGAAACCTATTAAGCTATTTACGCTGTTGGTGGGCATCCTTTGGGTTGGATTAGGGGCAATGATTCTTAGTAATATATATCTGTATGCTTTTTCAGAATCGAATAAATTTTTTCTTTTTTCGGCTACCATCCAGATTTTGCTTACAGCCATAGCCCTGTTTATGTATATCTATCAGCTCATCAAAATCTATGAAGTAGAAATTTCTGACCCCATTTTGAAAACACAAAAAAACTTAGCACAATTACAAATTTCTACCCTTTGGTCTGCCAGGGTTTTGTTTTTACAGCTTCCTATTTGGACCATCTTTTGGTGGAACGAAACCATGCTCACAGATTGGAGTTTTCTGCAATGGGCAATTACACTAACAGCTACTATTATATTCACATATGTTGCTATGTGGTTATTCTTCAATATCAAATACGAGAATCGGAATAAAAAATGGTTTACGCTCATTTTTATTGGTAGGGAATGGACGCCATTGACGAAAGCAATGGAATTGTTAGAGCAAATAGATGAGTACAAGACTGACACAAACGCCAGCACCTGATATAGGCTTGGCGAATGGCGGAAGGGGTAGAAACTGAAGTTTTTGGTAAGTACTCTACTCATTTTATGTAAATTAGGAGTTCACCAGTTTGGATTTCCATGGAATCATTCAATGACTCCGCGTGGACAGATAAAGTTGATGCTTGTCTGGACCAGCACCAGAGCAAACCCTGCATTCGTCTGGCATTTGCCTATGATTCAATCATCATTCAGCATATAAAAGAGATTACCGGGCGACAATGGAGTCCAACAAAAAAGTCCTGGTTCATTCCGGATACATATAAAAACAGGTGCCGTTTTGGGCTTGAAGTTGAACACGGGATGACGGAGCCCGGTCATGTATATGCTGTCACACCAGAACTCAATTCCTTGTGTCATGAACTGTTGCAAAAAGTACATGATCAAATTGTCCTGAGAGGGTATAGTATCCATACATTAAAAAGTTATGTCAATCACTTGAAAGTGTATTTACAGCAGGTATCCCTGCATCATGATCCGCTGGCGATGACGAAAGCTGACATTGAGCAATATCTGCTTGCACGTGGCAAGCAAAAGAAATACAGTGAAAGTGATACCAACCAGCACATTAATGCGATCAAGTTTCTTTATGAGCAGGTCCTGAAAAAAGAACGGATGCTCTTTTATTTGCCACGGCCGGAAAAGCCGCTTCAGTTGCCAAAAGTATTAGGTGAACACGAACTGGAGCGGTTATTCAGAGCGGTACCCTATTTAAAACACAAAGCGATCTTGTTGACAGCATTTAGTTGTGGAATGCGTGTGGGAGAGGTGATCAAACTTCGGCTCCGGGATATTGACAGTGAGCGAATGCAAATATTTATTGAGCGATCTAAGGGTAAGAAAGACAGATATGTGACACTCAGTCCGGTGTTGTTGGATATTCTTCGGCAATACATTAAGCTGCATACGCCTACTCCGACGGACTTCTTGTTTGAGGGTCAGGAAAAAGGACAGCCATATAGTTCGAGAAGTGCCCAGACGATTTTCAATCGGGCTGTGCAGGCTGCCGGTATACACAAAAATGTAACCTTTCACAGTTTGCGGCATTCTTATGCTACGCATTTACTGGAGAAAGGTGTGGATATCAAATACATTAAGGAGTTGCTGGGTCATTTTGATATCAAGACTACGGAGCGGTACCTGCATGTGGCGAAGGAGAAGCTGGTCAATATTAAAAGTCCGTTGGACTATTTAGATCCGAACATTTAAAAAGCGCAAGATTGTATATCCGCAACGAACATTTACAAAAGCGCAACACTAACTTGTTGAGAATCAGAAAAAAGGTATAATTTGGGTTGCGTATATTTACGTGTTATAGGTCACCGATAGCGACATCAATCATCAAAATGAAAACCTTTCTAATATTTCTAATTTTAATACTAGCGAACTGTTCGGACCGAGTAAAAGACAATCTTTT
>JANPKZ010000364.1:0-3106 GCA_031426295.1 Saprospiraceae bacterium | reverse complement strand
GGTGCGAGTATCTGGGTCGTGTTGTCATCGGAGATCATTGCTTCCAATCCGAACGAGAGTGAGGAGTTATTTGATCCTGCTGAGGATAAGATCTACAGGCATCCTACTTTTTATGAAGTGCCTGAAGGGGTAAAACACCTTTAAGCAATTGGAAAATTGCCGCTAATTCCACTAATTAACACTAATTATTTACTAATTATAAATGAACATCATTCTTACAATACTTTGCCTACTCACAATGATGCAATGCAGAAATGCGACACCACCTTCAACAGAACAAACTGTCGTAGTGGTCAATGACACGATTCCGAAAGCAAAGGACACAGTCGCGGTCAAAACTGAAGAAAAAGAAAAATTCACCACGGATTATATTATGGGTCACTTTGATCCTGCGAAACATCCTTCATTTGAAAAGGTGGAAATCAAATATGCAGATCGTGAAGGTTTGTATTTGAGGAAGGATACTTACAAGGCATTCCGTGAAATGTATAATCACGCGATGAAGGATGGGATCCGATTACAGATCCGTTCTGCCACGCGAAATTTCAATTACCAGAAAGGCATCTGGGAATCAAAGTGGACAGGCGAAAAATTAATTGAAGGCGGTGAAAATCTTGCACAGACTACACCTGATCACAAATTACGTGCATTAAAAATCCTGCGCTATAGTTCGATGCCGGGATCGAGTCGTCATCACTGGGGCACCGATATAGATCTCAATAGTTTTGACAACAGCTGGTTCGCGGCAGGTGAGGGTTTGAATATATACAACTGGCTCAAAGCACATGCGGGCGAACATGGTTTTTGTCAGCCATATACAGCAGGCAGACCTAATGGATACCTGGAGGAACGTTGGCATTGGTCATACATGCCCGTTTCAAAGGAACTCACCGAGCTTGCACGAAAATCGTTGAAGAATGAAATGATCAAAGGTTTTTTTGGGAGTGAGACTGCAGTAGCGATTGATATTGTAAAGAAATATGTCCTTGGGATTGACGAACAATGCACGCATTAGGCATGGCTTGCATGGCTATTGAAGCAACTTGCTAAAATCTAAATTCAAAAATCTCACGCCACAGCGTGATGGCGCCTCAGGCGCTCACAAAATCCAAAATCAGAGAATGGCTTCTACAGAATCCAACATGTTACCCCTCGGAAGCGATGCGCCACCGTTTGTATTGCCTGATACCGTTTCAGGGAAGGAGGTAAGTTTAGCAGATATTGCTCCTGATAAGGCGACGGTGGTGATGTTTATTTGTAATCATTGTCCGTATGTCATTCATGTGAATGATGAACTGGTAAGAGTGGCGAATGACTATCAGAAAAAAGGAATTGCATTTGTTGCGATCAGTTCGAATGATGCAGGGAAGTATCCGGATGATGGACCTGAAAAAATGAAAGAAGTTGCTGCGCGATTAGGATACCCTTTTCCGTATTTGTATGATGAGAGCCAGAATGTGGCAAAGGCATTTGATGCTGCATGCACGCCAGATTTTTATGTTTTTGATGGAGATCGCAAGCTTGCTTATCGTGGCAGGCTGGATGATTCAAGACCGAAGAGTGGCACACCATTGACAGGAAAAGATCTGAGGGATGCATTGGATGCTATCCTTGAAGGAAGGACAGTTGCTGAGAAACAGTATCCGAGTGGCGGGTGTAATATTAAGTGGAAAGATTAGGGTTGTTCTCTACACATAGAGAACGCAGATTTATTAAGATCTATTAAGATCTTTTACTTGTGGTGAGCTTTTGTCGAACCATGATTAGATCTTTCTTTAGAAAATTCTTTACTGTTAGATTGGAAATTCTTATTTATTCCTGATTATTTCTTTTAATAAAATCTGCAGCGAGTTGCTTTAAGGCAACATACTCCTTCAGCTTGGTTTTTAATTTTTCTATGGGGAAACCGAAATAGGCGTGACAGCCCTCGAGGTCTTTGTTGACACCGGATTGTGCATATATCACAGTATTATTTCCGATGTGTACATTTTGTTTGATGCCGACCTGGCCATAGATGGTGCAGCCATCACCAATGATTGTTTTTCCTGCTATTCCCACTTGTGCAGCGATGAGACAATTTTTTCCAATAACAACTCCATGTGCGATCATCACCTGGCAATCGATTTTTGATCCTGCACCGATGATCGTGTCACCACTTACGCCTTGTGCGATGGTAGTACCTGCACCAATCCACACATCATCTTCAATAATGACACGTCCGCAACTTGTCCATGCCTGATATCCTTCTGTCCATTTTTTGAAGTAAAATGCATTTGTCCCAATGATCGCGCCTGACTGGATCGTCACACGGTCACCGATGTAGGTGTAGGGACGAATGATTGCGCCCGCATGAATATGACACTGCTTTCCGATACGTACATTTTGACCAATGAAAGCACCTGGTTCGATGATGGCAGTTTCATCGATTTCATAATTTTCGATCCCTTCGATATTCAATGCAACAATCGGCCGGAACCGATTGACTATTTCTTCATAAGCAAGGAATGGTTTGTCTACGACGAGCAATACTTTCCCTTTTGGGCATTCCATTGCAGCAGGGACAATAATCGCGCTTGCTGCAGAATTCAGGGATGTGCTATAATATTTTGGATGATCTACAAATGTGATGTCCCAATCCCGCACTTTGTGTATCTCATTGACCCCCTTCAAAACCAGGTCATCCTTGCCGATCAGGGTGGCATCAATCCACGAAGCAATTTCTTTTACTGGCACCGGAACGGGAAAATCCATAATGATCTATTTTATGGTAAATTTACGAAAGGCGGACAGTTGTGGGCAATGAAGCGAATGGTAAATCAAAAACTTGTACTGAGCTTAATCGAAGTATCTAAAATTCAAAATCTAAAATAATGACGACTCTATCACGCAGACAATGGCTACAACGCAGCGCACTAGCGGCAGTAGCTCTTCCTATTGCTCAATGGTATGATCCGTTTTTACAAACATCCAAATATTATTCGCAGAAAGAATACAGTGCTGATGGAGCTATTCGACTCGGATTAAATGAAAATGCATACGGTCCCAGTGAAGCTGCCAAAAAAGCGATCATGGATAGTTTGTCTGAAGCGAATCGCTACCCGCGACA
>JANPKZ010000363.1:0-3512 GCA_031426295.1 Saprospiraceae bacterium | reverse complement strand
CCCAGAACTGACCCCTTCCTTTCCAACCCTGATCCCAGTCAAAACCGTCATCATCGTTGAACAGAACTGATGCATATTTTAAATCCACGGAACCTCCGAAAAATTCAATACCATCATCAAGGTTTGATACAACTTCAATGTGTGATAAAATAGTACCACGACCAACAGAACCGAGTGTAAGACCATTCAATTCGTTAGCAGCACCTGCGATATCACCAGCATGGCGGATAGATACATAGGTCATGATACCTGAGTTATCATTATCATCATGGGCACCTGGTGCAGCACCATAATTGTTTCTTGGCTCAGAAGAAGTAAATCCTTCGATGAAACCAACACCATCTGAAACTGTATTAGGACCAAAACCAGCTTTGAGGTTGTTTCTTGCTTTACCAAGAAGAACTACACCACCCCATTTTCCACGGTTGTTGATTCCGTATGAACCGTTCATCGGATCATCAAATGCAGTAAATACAATTGGACAATCTTCAGTACCTGGTGCGAAAATTTTTGCACCACGTGAAACGATCAGTGCATTGGCATCACCAGCTACACCTAAATTTCCTTTGATAACTGTACCCGGATCAATGGTGATAGATTTACCATCACCGATATAGATCTTGTCATTCAAAATGTAGACAGTATCACATGATAACACAGTATTCTGTGCTGTCAGGTTTCCAAGTGCATCCGCTTTTGTAGAAAGCGTAATTGTAGGTCTGGAACCTACAGGTGGGCAACCACATGCTGCTCCTAAGTTTGACTGCGCATTGGCAGAAAAGGCGATCCCAGCAGCCAAAGCAAGGCCTGAGAAAGCACGTAACGTGCGTTTCACTAACATGAGTAATTAGTTTAAGGTTTAAGAAATCTGTTTAAAAAGAATGATGCAAAGCTATCTGCGCAATATCGTCCGAACTAATTTTTCTCATCAGAAAATAGTAAATTCGAAAACGTGTTACTGATTAATTATTTACACATAAGTGTGTAAACAAAAAATAACAAATCCTTCAGGATTCAATATTTACAGACGCTCTGGGGATGTTGCAAATAAGGTAACACGAGATTTAATTTTCACGGCTGAAAAGTAAATCACTTGTATAATCAAACTTATGCGCGGTATAAATTTGATTTTAATTGGATTATCCTATATTAATTTTTGATACAGCGAATACTGAATCCATAATTTGGATGCGCCTCATACCGGAAGATGCCGGATTTTTTATAATCCAGGTATCGATAGTATCCATAGCCTTTGTGTTCTGTACTTGTCCACCAAAAGCCACTATGATACAGTCCAGGTATGCCCCATTCTCCAGTAAATACCCTGCAGCTTCCACCTTCAGCAGAAAAGCCAGATCTATTTGTACCCCACACATCTCCATACCTGATCCATCCGGATGTATTCGTGGATTCTATCTTTAATTCATCTCCTTCTGATGTGCCACGCCAATTGGTTTTTTCAATTTCATTGGCTGGCATTCCGAGGTATTCTTCCAATATTTTCCATTCCTCGTCGGAAGGAACATGCCATCCCTCCGGTGCAATTTCTTTGCCAGAGGTCATAACATGAAAATTATACAGCAGTCCCGGACCAGAGAGATTATTGTAGGTTGTGATAGCCGGTGATGTTGTATTCCCCCATGATTCCTTATCCGTAACCATTGGAATAAATTCACCAGATCTAAAGGAGGTGACTTTCAGATTTTCCGCCATCCACCATTGGTTACCAATGCGGACAGTTTGATACACATTTCCTTCAATATCTGTAACAGTGCCAGTCTCATGAACAGGTGATTGATTGTCATCACTTTCACATCCCGGCATACACATTATGCAGGTCATGAATAGTGCTATTCCAAGCATTTTTTTTGCTGACTGCCAGGGACGTGAGTTTATAATACTATTCACTGGCGCGATCGATATAGTGTCCAACCTCATATTTTTAGAAATGGCCTGGTAATATTTTTTTCACCAAATATCAACTGGATTAAATACGGGCCAGTACCTAATTGGGAAATGTCAATTTGCCGCTCGTCACCCTGGAGAATACCCTCATCCACTCTATGTCCCAGAGAATTTACTATACGGTATGAAATATCATTGTATTGAACAAAAGACAGATTGATATATAATTCAGTTGAAGCAGGATTTGGATACAAAATGATTTGTTCCTGATCAATATCCACTCTCGGCTTCAGATCCGGACAAGCAACACTTATGTCAAGGTCATGGCAATAGCCAACATAACAACAAAGGTCAGAGAGATTTACATTTGCGTTCGCATTATAATTGCAGGCCAATGTATCCATACAGCCCAATGTGATCAATGTAAGACATTTACTAATATCTGTACAGGCAAAGGTTGTACTGGCCTCCAGGTAATCCGGATCGGTACATCCACATGTATATGGAAATTTCAACAAAGGCGAAAATATCTCATCCACTTTGAGCATTTCATTTCTTGCAACGTATTTCACCATTTGTGGATGTCCATCGACAAGAATTTCAACTTCGAGGTTAATTTCAAAAGCGATTTCACCCAGAGTGGTTAATTGTGCTACAAATACTTCATTTGAAATCGTATCAAAGCCCTTCACACCTGCATTTCTCAATAACACATCTATCCTTGAAAATTGACTTTTATCCGAAATACCGAAAATGGTAGTATCAATATCTAAGAGGACATCCTTAAACCCAATATCAATCCAGGAATCAGGTATGATATTGCTTGTAGCCAGACCGTCAGCGTCCGTAAGCGGAATACCCAACTGAGTAATTGAATTTCTTAAAAGTCCACCCTCAATTTCTTCTGATCCACCATCATTGTGAATACCGCCCACGAGAGATCCATCAACATCATTATCTTTTGGAACACCGTGATACACATTTTGACCAAAAGATTTACTAACCTGGCCAAGAGTGAGATATGTATCAAGTGGTACAGTCCCTAATTCATACCGGTTCCTGTTAAGATCTTTTCCAAAGGAAACACCATCTTCTGTATGATTAAAAAAAGGATGAGAAGATGAAAAGACTAATGGATGATTCTGGCTACCATAAATTGCTTTCAAAGATGAACCTTGCTGCAGGTCAATAAAGATCCTGTATGTAGTGCTTCCTTCTTCAAGAATACCTCCTGTAACATCCGTAGCATCCTGCGTATCCGAAATATAATATGTTTCCACACGCACATTTTCAATCTGTGCAAACGAAAGCAACCAGGAAAATGTGAACAGGCAGGAATAGATAACTTTTTTCATGTCTTCTGTTTCCGGTTTACAGGTTATAAGAAATGCCAATCGTGTAGTCGCTTCCAAACCGGTAGTGATCAAAATCCAGCAGGTATCCCGCATCATATTTGTAGGACCGCCGAACAGGATCATTTAATATGTCGCGTACAGTAAAGCTCACAGCATAGTGCTTACCCAGTGTTTGAGCAAACTTTAGATTTACGAGATGTCTTGGCATTTCATAGATATCAGGCGAACTGTCCACAGAGGTGAGAACAAGCT
>JANPKZ010000362.1:0-4142 GCA_031426295.1 Saprospiraceae bacterium | reverse complement strand
CTGTGATGCCGGCAGGTTGAACGACGTGCATATTTATATTCTCAAAACCAACTTCCTGTAACATACCGGGAAGTTTAGGGCCAATGAATGGATCACCACCACCATCAATGGAGACCTGTGTGTACAATTGCACATACTCATTGAAAGCATCATTGATTGGGTAAGAAAAATGACCTCTGAAATCAATGTCTTCAATGATGATAATTCCTCCTGGCTTCAAACAACTCTTACCGGCAGTTAGGATTTCAATAGGATTGATCAGATGGGTAAGAAGGAAACGGGTGTATACAACATCAAACTCACCTTCAATAATAGATTCAAGAATATTCTGCGTCCTAAATTCAATATTTGAAATATTCCTGCCAGCAGCTTCTTGTTTTGCAAGCTCAATTTTAGTAGCATCCATATCAATGCCTACAACTTTTCCCTGGTCACCAACTAGGGATGCAAGATCAAAGCTCACATCTCCCCCACCACAACCCAGGTCAAGACATGTCATGCCAGGTTGAATACCGGCTTGCTCAAAAAGACGAAGTGTGAAAGGCTGCAACACGCGGGATAATATCCTCAATCGTTCGCGGCCTTCCACACCTCCTCTGATCACATAGTCCTCGCTGGACATGAATTGATTTTAGATTTTATGAGCGCCTGAGGCGCCATCACGCTGGGGCGTGAGATTTTGGATTTTGGATTTTTAGCCTCGCTTTTTAAATCCCAAATTTTTAATCCTAAACTCTTGTTTTGTTCTGTTCGCGGAGCGTGCTGTTATTTTTTCCATAGACGAAATACACTACGATACCGACTGCCATCCAGATAAAGAATCGCACCCATGTAGGCCATGGTAATGACACCATCAGGTAGATGCATATCAGGACACAGGCAGTACATATTACAGGATACATAGGAACCCTAAATTTCCTCTCTATCTGCGGTTGTGTTCTACGCAGGATAAATACACCAATCGCTACCAATACAAATGCAAAGAGTGTCCCGATATTGGTAAGCTCTGCTGCGACATCTATATTGATCGTAGCCGCCAGCAAGGCAACTAATACTCCGACTATGATCGTTCCCAATGCTGGTGTCTGAAATCTCGAATGCACCCTTGAGAAAACTTTACCGATCAGACCATCGCGGCTCATCGAGTACAGGATGCGCACCTGACCCAGTTGCATCACAAGGAGTACCGTAGGCATTGTGAAGGTTACACCCATCGCAATAATGAAGGCAATTTTATTTTCTCCCACTGCGCTTAATGCAGCTACAACAGGTTTTTCATTTCCAAGCACACTTAATGGCACCATACCTGTCAGCACTGCCGCAACGGCAATGTACAGGACCGTACAAATCAAAAGTGAATAGATCATCCCGCGCGGCAGATCCCGTTGTGGATTTTTTGCTTCCTCTGCCGTCGTACTCACGGCGTCAAATCCGACATACGCGAAAAACACAAGTGCCGCACCGGTCATGACACCACTCCAACCATTGGGTGCAAATGTTTCCCAGTGCACATCCGGATTAAAGTGAGGCAAACCGAATATGAGGAAGAGTGCAATCAGCACAAGTTTTACAATTACAAGGACTGCATTTACACGTGCAGACTCTTTAATCCCGATCACAAGTAAGATGGTGATCAACGCGGTGATAAAGAATGCAGGCAGATTAAACAACGCGGTAGTGGTTGGCAATGTGCTAACGATATCCGGATAGTTCGCCAGGGCGGATGCATGTGTGATCCATTGGCCCGAATTGAGTTGCACCATTTCTGTCCCGGTTGCCGATATCAATTCTCCCGGCAAGTGGATGCCGAACCCCTCCAGGAAGCTCGCAAAGTAACCAGACCAACCAATTGCTACTGCAATATTTCCAACGGCATATTCTAATGCGAGATCCCATCCGATCACCCATGCCATTAATTCTCCAAAAGAATAATACGAATAGGTATAGGCACTACCTGAGATCGGTACCATGGATGCAAACTCAGCATAACAAAGAGCCGCAAGGGCGCATGCAAAACCAGTAACCATAAACGAGATCGTAAGTGCGGGACCGGCACCGAGGGCATGTTCCGTCCCGGCTGCTGCTTTCCCGGTCAATACAAATATCCCCGTGCCTATGATAGCCCCGATGCCGAGCATCGTGAGCTCAAATACTCCAAGCGAGCGCTTTAGTGTTGAGGCCTCCGCCTGGGCCATCAGGTCTGCGTGTCGTTTCTTCGCAAATAATTGATTCATCTTTTTTGTTTTGGTTTGATATTCGGAAACTGATTTCTTCAATCGGGGAGGAGGCATTCCGCTCCCCGGGACTTTGGGCGCATCAAAATAGAGATATTGGTCAGTTCCATCAATTTTAATTTCAGGATTTAGACCATTGGCAAAATTTCCTAGAAGAAGAGACCATTGGCAAAGAGGACCTTCCCAGTATTCCAGAAGGACCGGAACAAGGGATTATCAACATAATACACCACCCCACCCGATCCGGTTTGTTCCCGTCCGGCTACCAGGGTCTTATTGATCTTCTCGTATGCTTTCTTTCCTGTGAAGCCATAATAGACGGGTTTGTCATCCAGAAAGATGGCGTTTCCATTGGAAGGCAGCCATTGATAGTTGGAAGCACTGGTCTTAATGGTATAATATGTGGTACCCAATCCAAAAGACAAGGGATTCGTAATGTCCATTTTTGTTTTGAAAACAGCTCCGGCGATATCCTCTGAAATCGGCTTTCGGATGGATGATTCATATGATTCGGGATAATGGGCAGGCTCTTCTGTTGGTTTTTCATCTTTTACGCCATTTTTGGAGGTAATTAAAAATCCATTGGCAGCAAGCCTGGATAATGACGCACCAATGGCGATCAATTGTCCGCCTTCCCGTGTCCAGGATTTTAATTTTTCCAAAAATTCTTTTTCAAGCATCGTATAGATCTCCGGGAGTATGATCACATTGTATTGATTGAGATCTGCTGATGAAAAGTTTTTGATGTCAACGATATGAATGGGGTATTGTAATTCTTCTTCAAAAAAATGCCAGATCTGTCCAATACTCTGTGCACTCACCCCATCGCCGGATACAGACAATACATTAGGAATTCTTACCAACGGATAACTATCCGAACCTAAATCTTTACCGCTCTCAACAAACCCTGTTGATATGGTAGTGATAGGAACTTCGGATGTTGCTGCAAGAGTTCGGATAATTGAATCAAAACTTTGATGTTTGCTATTGTCTGCGCGCATGAATAATACTGTTCCACGTGGGTAGGATATATTATCAACTTTAAACTCATTCAGCGCATAGCGTGCAACAATACCCTGCGATACCAATGACGCAAGTATTGCAGCAGAGGGTACTGAACCCCAATTCAAGGCATATGCGTACGGCTTTGCTATCGTCAATCCGGATTTCTTTTCCCTTTGTTGTGTTGTGGTAATCTTTGCATCTTCATTAGTCACTAAGGTTTGAAGGCCATATGCCATGGGGATAGACCATGCTGTGATATCATAAGTAAGTGAATCTGCGAGTTCTGCTTCTTTCTCAAACAGAACTTGTAATAAAACTGATCTGGGTTGGGCAAATGGAATGATCAGGTCTCCCTTTTGAATTTTGTGAGTTATTGATCCACTATGATTTTCTTCATTTTCATCGAATGAATAAGCTTTTAACGCTTGACCTGATTCACTGGCAAAACCATATTTCATATTCTGTCCGTCAAGCAATTTTACGAGATCAGAAATGCGGCCGGCATTATTGGATTGTGGGATGATGTAAGCTTTTGACTTTCCTGTTTGTTGTGAGTTTGCATTTTGAAAGTAGGTTTGAAATTCGCTCACCAGACGGTTTACGTTTTTAGAAGCCATTTCTATTGTTGATAATGAAGTAGTGTAGTGATGCGCAATCCTGTCAGACAATCGTAATGTATCACCATTGGCAGTCAATACCGCTCTGCCGGCGCGCCAACTACCAGATTGTTCATAGGTCATACCAATCGCACCTGACAATAGCGGATATGTATCACCAAATGATGGATAAAAGAGATCGTAATATTCTTTTGTAAAATAAAGCCAGCCTTCCTTATCAAAATAGGATGCATGATTTTTCCCGATCTCGGTTTGAAAATCACCTTGCCATTTGGTCAGGTATGGA
>JANPKZ010000361.1:0-6703 GCA_031426295.1 Saprospiraceae bacterium | reverse complement strand
TCCAGCTGATAATACAATTCTTCTGTTTCGTTAAAGTGATAATCCTTCCGGGCATTAGGGCCGGCAACGATCATGACGATATAATCCCCCGCATCATGATAAAGATTACGGTTAGCTACCGGCGGCTTAAGTTCATGCCGGTTTTCATCGATCCATTTCTGAAGGTTAAAGGGTCTGCGTATCATAAAGTAAAATTAAACATTTGGGAGCAAGGGAGCAAAGGATTAAGTGAGCAAAGGAGAAATGGATCACAGGAGGAAGGGATCACAGGGGCAAAGGATTAATGGACCAGGAAGGCAAAGGCTTAATGTTGTAATAGAATGAAAAAAGAATGTTAGGCGTAGGCTGTGCCTACGTCTGTGTGTTGGCAAAATCTGTTTTGCTAAATATTAGCTTCGGACTGAACGAAATTTCATCAAATCGGAAATTTGATGACACCCAGACGTAGGCACAGCCTACGCCTAACAAAATGTTTTAAAAAAAACAATAAGTAAAAAACAATAAGTAAAAAACAATAAGTAAAAAACAATAAGTAAACATCAATAAGTAAAAAACAATAAGTAAAAAACCAATAAGTAAACATCAATATATAAAGATATATAAGGTAAAATTCCAAAATCAAAAATTAGAATCCAAAATCCAAATCAGAAATCAATAAGTAAAAATCTATATATAATATTCAAAAATCAAAAATCAAAAATCAAAAATTCCTCAGCCTCAGCCTTAGCCTCACCCTTTAGACTTCACTTCCTCTTTCAATTCCTGATAAATCGTTTCCAGTTCCTCATCGGTCAGATCTTTGGTATCATGTTCTTTGCAAAAATCTAGTAACCATTTATCCTGCACATGCCCGCGTTCTTTGGCATCCATATAGCTTACATCCTCACAAAAGGTAACCAGGTTATATTTTGATGCGTAATCAGGATATATTTTTTCCAGCTGTGTTTCAATAGCGCGCTTGGCGATGAATTCCGGAATGTCTACGTGATCGCGCATCTCGTAATAATTTTCAACCGCAAGATCAGCGATAGCGTCCGTATCTTTTTTTCGATTCTCCTGGTATTCTGCAAATGCACCCGCCCAATCTTCATGATGTTTTTCAAGATAATGGTCGAGGATCCGCACATCCTCCATAGCACAGTTCATGCCTTGCCCATAAAAGGGAACGATCGCATGCGCTGCATCACCTAGTAATAGGGATTGAGCAGTATACCATGGCTTACATCTTACAGTACCAAGCGCTCCTGTAGGATGTTTCATAAAGTCTGCAGCGAGATCCGGCATCAGGTCAACAAGATCAGGAAATTGTGTTTTGAAAAAATCGAGCACCGTCTCTTCATTGGATAATTGATTAAAACCCGGCGAACCATTAAACGCGAGAAATAATGTGACGGTAAAACTTCCATCGAGATTGGGCAGTGCAATGACCATAAAACTCTGACGTGGCCAAATGTGTAATGCATTTTTTTCAATCTGCCAGGCGCCATCCGGTCCGGCGGGAATTTCCAGTTCTTTATATCCATGATCCAGCCATTCCTGGCTGTAGTTAAACCGGATATTTGAACCCACCTGCATAAAGCCCTGGCGAATATCACTGCCTGCACCATCTGTTCCAATCAGCACATCTCCCTGTAGATCGAATTTTTCTTTAGATAGATATTCAATACCTGAAACATGCGCTTTGTAAACATCGGCATGCTGCACATGATGATGAAACTTAATCGTAATAGCCGGATTTTTTGATGCTTCATCCAGCAACAAACCATTCAATCCGGGCCTGGAGATGGATTGTATAAATTCATGTTCCCGACCACTATAAGGTAATAAGCGTGTTGTACTTCCATCTTTCGTGTGGACCATCCTGCCGATCATCGGAATGGAAATCTCCAGTGCTTTTTCTTTCAGACCAACCAGGTCTAGTGCCGCAAGACCCCTGTCAGACAACGCCAGGTTAATGGAACGTCCTGCTGCGACTGCTTCGGTACGCAGATCGCCCCGCTTCTCAAGTAATGTTATCTGATGGCCGCGTTGCGCAAGCTTCAGCGCCAATAATGTGCCGCACAATCCGGCACCGGTAATGATCACATGTGACATGGGGGGAAGATATAGGTTTCCTGTTCAATGATTTTAGCAAAAGAGGTACTATTTCTTTTTCATGTGGTTTCTCTGGTCGAATTAAGGTACTTGTGGTGAGCTTATCACATCCATTCGGTAAACAGGTATTCTGTAAAAGAGGTATTCTGTAAAAGAGGTATTCAGTAAAAAGAGTAAGTGGTAAAAGAGGTAAGCGGTAAAACGGTATGGTTGCTGGATTTGAATCCTGAAGGGATTCCATGTCAATAACCATGGGTAGAAATGAACGAGACGAAGTCCGTTCAATTTCTACCCATGGAAAAGAACCCAATTCATAGCCCAAAAACAATGCCCGTGGTCCATGGTCTTTGTTCTATGGTCCTTGGTCTTTGGTCTTTTTGTATTTTCAGGAACTCAGAACAACCCAACTCCGGTTAGTGGATGACATTTTTCATCCTCCGGACAAAATCATTATACTATGAAATCCCTTCCCTTCATCGTATCCTGCATACTGATCAATATAAACCTGGTTGCTCAGACAGTGTCTATTGACAATGTACCAGTACCTGTATCGTATTATCGATTACCCGAAAATCCATTAGGTCCTGCCTTTACGACCTACAGCTCTGAGATCGATATTGATTACCGTGACTTATCTACGACCACGTATACAGAGTCATCCCTGATCAATGAATTTCTCAGTCTGGATGGCTTTAAAAAAGTAAGTTCTAAAGGTGACATCCGGATTGAAGCTGAAGTAGGAGATTTTGTTAACTGGGGTGAATACCACAAAACGTCGCGTCACAAATCAAAGGATAAAAATGGTGTCGAACGTGAAGTAACCAAGCACTACCTCGAATTGCGATGGAGCATGCCGATCGGCGTTGTCGTCAGGGATAAAGAAGGTGACAGACTGATCGATAAATATATCTTTTCAAGTGGTGATATACGGACATACAATACGCCCTCCTATAATTCACTTTCAGACCTTGACTCGCATTGGCGTATTGACCGCACGAGCCGATTGCGTAATATTCAGAAAGAAAGAATACAGGAAGGGATGCGCCAGATTTCTAATCTGATCAATTCACAGTATGGGTATACACGAATAAGTGATAACACTCGCTTTGAAACCATTGGCAAGAAAAAGCATCCGGAATATGATCTGTATCAAAAGAATGTTGAGATCATCAAAACCGCATTTAAACTTATGGATGCTGATAAGAGCCTTGAGCCGGTGAAAAAAGCTTCACAACCTGCATTGGATTTTTACAAATCAAAAGAAGCTAGTGTGAAGGGAAATGGCAAGGATGAAATAAAACTGAAACATATCATCCTGTATAACCAGGCTCTTGCATATTTCTGGTTTGAAGATTTTGTAAAAGCAAAACAATATGCGGATGCCATCATCAAAGTAGATCCAAAGGATAAAGATGCGAAACGACTCAATGAATACATCGAGGAAGTACAATATTCACTGGAAAGGACAGGTCGTAAAACCCGCCATTCCGTTGTTGTTGGGAAAGCCTGATCGCCTGGTTCTATTTTTTGCCAACAGAATGCAGCACAAGAGATGAGTATGGCGGTAACGTATATTTTCCTTCTACCACATCAGGATTTGGATCTGAAATGATTTTCGTTACTTCCTGAATTGGATATGGCGAAGGCATATTGCTAACGTTATGAACGATTATGTAAGTTTGGCCGTCACTTTTAACCACATAGACCAATAAGCCCGGCATTTTGTTCTTTAAGAATTCCAGTTTTCCCTGGGCTAGTTCGGGATACTTCTTGCGCAACTGGATCCAATATTTGTAATGATTGTACAGGGAATTTGGATCGACCTTTTGTACAGCGAGAGGTATGACAGTTTCGTGTGTCGATTGAACAGGAACTGTCCAGGATTTTTCCTGGAAATTATTATCACCCCAGATAAACGGTTCACGAAGTTGTTCATCCGGCTTGGTTCCGAGCATGCCAATCTCTTCACCATAATACAAATACGTTGTACCCGGCAATGTCATGAGCATGGAGATGGCCAGTTTTGCCTTTTGAGTATCCTGCTGCAGTTCAGACTTAATACGGTTCATGTCATGATTGTTGAGCAGGATGGCATCCTCCAGGGACACGCCCGCTGTAGCATATGCATTTTGAATAGTCTGATAGGATTTAATAAATCCATTGATCTGACCGGAGTTAATCAGGTCAGGAACCGCTTTTGCTAACTGGAAATTAAAAAGAGACGGTAACCCTTTGAACATGGTGGCAAGTACATCGGGACTTGACCATACTTCGCCAACAATTTTCAGGTCCTGTTTATAGGCGCGCATTTTCGCAGAGAATTCTTCCCAAAAAAGACGCGTGTCATCAATGCGGTCATCCGGATAAATATGTTTGGCTGCATCGAGCCGAAACCCATCCACACCTTTTTTAATCCAGAATTTTCCAATCTTATAGATCTCTTCACGTACGTTCGGATTATCAAAATTGAGATCGGGCATTCCTTTCCAGAAAAAGCCATAATACCGCTCATTCTGTAGAGGTCCTTCATGCCATTGCATCACATTATCAGAATCCAAAGAAGTAGTTGCTTTGTTGATTTCATCTTTGACTTCTTCATAATTTCTCCACACATAATAATTATGAAACTCGCTGGTCTCTGATTGTGAAGATTCGACAAACCAGGGATGATCAGAGGATGTATGGTTTACGACAAAATCCATGATCAGTTTCATATCTCGCTTATGAAGTTCCTTGATCAGCATGTCCATGTCTTTCATGGTGCCATAATCCGAATGGATATTGTAATAATCAACCACATCATACTTGTGATAGGAAGGTGATGGATGAACTGGCATCAGCCAGATCGCATTGGCACCCAGATCTTTGATGTAATCCAGTTTTGATATAACACCCTGCAGATCACCAATACCGTCACCATTACTATCGCGGAACGATTGTATAAAAATCTCGTAAACGATCCACGGCTGGGATTTATCGGACTGTGCATTCACTACCTCGGAAGATAGGATGAGAGATTGAGTCATGAGTAGTATGAAGAGGATCCGGAGAGAATAGTTGTGCATAAACTTACTTTTTGGATGCATATGCATCTATTATATTTATCAACTGATCAATATCAGATTGAGTATTGTACAAAGGAACTGGTGCGATACGGATTACATCCGGTTCCCGCCAGTCGGCGATGACACCTTCTGAAGCGAGATGATCAAATAATTTCCTGCCGTGTGTATTGACGAGAACGGAAAGCTGGCAACCACGTTGTTCGGGATCGGCAGGTGTTATAATTTCAATTCCTTCAATACGTCGTAATGCATCATATGTAGTTGCAATCGTTTCTTTTGCTACCTGGTGGAGATTTTGGATACCGGCTGCGTCAAAAATTTCTAATGATGCCCGCATGGCGGCCAGTGGAAAAATGGGTGGGTTGCTGAGTTGCCATCCTTCTGCACCAGGCAATGGATCAAAAGCATCACGCATTTTGAAGCGTGTTTCTTTATTGTGGCCCCACCATCCTGTTAACCGTGGAATGCTGGGATCATTTCCATGACGCTCATGCACAAAAATGGATCCTAAGCTGCCCGGTCCTGAATTAAGATATTTATAACTGCACCATGCAGCGAAATCCACATTCCAGTCATGCAGATGCATTTCCATATTGCCCGTTGCATGTGCGAGATCAAAGCCAACAGTGATGCCGTGATCGTGGCCTAATTTTGTAATGGATGGAATATCCAAATACTGTCCCGTGTAATAATTGACTCCACCTAATAAGATTAATGCAATCTGATCACCATCGTTTTCAATGATCGAAATAAGATCTTCGTAGTTGACACAATATTCACCTGGTCTTGGTTTCCATAAGATGATGGCATCATGTTCATCATATCCGTGCCACTTTACCTGGGACGCAACTGCGTACCTGTCTGAAGGAAAGGCATCACTTTCGATGAGGATTTTATAGCGCTCTTTTGTTGGCCGGTAGAAAGAAGCCATGAGCAGGTGAAGATTCACCGTCAGTGAGTTCATCACGACAACCTCGCTTTCCTTTGCACCAACAAGCCTGGCCATAGATGCCGTGAGGAATTCATGGTAGGGTAGCCAGGGATGTTTCGCATGCAGATGTCCTTCCACACCCAATGAAGCCCAGTCATCTAATTCCTGGTTGATGTATTCCCTTGCTTTTTTGGGCTGGAGACCTAACGAATTACCACATAGGTAAACGGATTCCCGTCCGTTGTGAAGCGGAATATGAAAAAGGTCTCTGTACTGGCCGTAGGTCATAAGGGGCGCAAGATAAGAAGCAGCCCATTATTATGCTATGGATCAGAAATAGAGAGGGATAAAAGGGGATAAATCACATTTATTGTGACACTTCAACTTTCTGGGTCTAACTAGGTAGTGTGATATTGGAATAAAAGATCCCATTTTCTCTTATTTCTTGAAAATCTATTATTTTGAGGTTTTAGTCTTATATTAAGCAGAAATTTTGATTGACATTTAGATTTAATTATAAGCAGTTCATACTGATTCGGAAACTCATTTTGTTTCAAAGGATTTGCCAAAAAAAATATTACTTCTTAAATAAAATCAAAGCGTAATCTTGTAG